>JBGSTE010000253.1:0-8486 GCA_041736655.1 Phycisphaeraceae bacterium
CCGGGGTCAGCGCCCGTCCGGGTGCGGTGCTGGTTCGCGATGGCCGAATCGTCGCTGCCGGGGACCCCGCAGCGCTGCCCGCTGAGTGGGTCGGTCAGGCTCAGGTTGTTGATCGCCCCGGTGACCTGCTCATGCCAGCGATGGTCAATGCCCACACGCACCTGGAACTGACCGCCATTGGACCTGAGCCCTATGACTCGGCCGGCGGGTTTGTGGGGTGGGTGAAGATGGTCAGGAAGCGGGCACCCCAGACGAAGGATGCCTTGCTCGCTTCTGCCCAAGCCGGCGCAGAGAAGGCGCGGGCCGCTGGTGTATCGGCAGTAGGCGATATCAACACGCTTACACTTGCGGAAGATTGGCTCAGGCAGTCGCGTGTTGCAGGTGTCTGTTATGCGGAGCTGTTTGGCCTTGGGCCGCCGTTTGATGAAGGCGCTTTACGAGTGATTGAGTCGACGCCTGACGGCTTGCAGCCGCACGCGCCTTATTCTGCCGGTCCGCAGTTGTTCGCCGCCGCGGCAGGATCAGGTAGGCCGGTCAGCACGCATCTGGCGGAAACACAAGAGGAGGCCGAGTTCGTTGCCGCGTTGCGTGGGCCGATGTTTGAGTTTGTCCGTTCGCTTGGGCGCTGGCGTGATTCGTTTACTCCTTCCTACGGCCAAGGCCGTTCACCGGTGCAGTGGGCCAGGCCCTACCTTGAGCGCGCAGCACACGACGGCGGCTGGCTCGTTGCCCACTGCAACTACGTCAGCGAGGACGACATCGCGATCCTCGCCGACTCGAACACGTCCGTCGCTTACTGTCCGATCGCCAGCGAATACTTTGGCCACACGGATCACCGCTACCGTGACATGCTTGGGGCAGGCGTCAATGTCTGCCTCGGCACCGATTCGATCGTGTGTGCGTTGCCGGAGGACCCGCAACCCCTTGGGCTGTTGAGCGCGATGCGAAGGCTCTATCAACGCGATCGAACCAGCCCGGACACGCTGCTGGCGATGGCGACGATCAACGGCGCCAAGGCCGTGCGCCTTCGCGAAGACGCCGCAACACTCAGACCCGGCGCACCGGCGAAGTTTGCCTGTGTCGCGATTAACGCGGAAGACCCGGCCGACCCGCTCGTGCAGGTTTTGTCCAGCCACGCACCCGCAGAGGCGTTATCGTTTGAATAAACCTGCTTCATGCTGAAAGGCTTGCTTTGACTGAAAAACAACCCACCCTCGGCTACATCGGCCTGGGCATCATGGGCGCGGCGATGGCCCGCAACCTGATCAAGGCCGGCTACCCGATGATCGTCTGGAACCGCACGAGCACGAAGTGTGCGCCGCTTGTCGCGCTGGGTGCAACACAAGCCGACAGCCCCGCCGACGTCGCAGTGCGCGGCGCGTCGATCCTCTTCATCAACGTCACAGACACGCCGGATGTCGAATCCATCCTGTTCGGTACGCAAGGCCTCGCCGGCACCGCCAAGCCCGGCACGGTCATCGTCGATCACTCGACCATCAGCCCCGACGCCACACGCGACTTCGCCAGTCGCCTTGCACAACAAGGCATCGACCTCATCGACGCGCCCGTCTCCGGCGGCGACATCGGTGCGCAGAACGGCACCCTGAGCATCATGGTCGGCGGATCGGCTACCGCGGTCGAGCGTGTCATGCCCATGCTGCAAGTCGTCGGCAAAAACATCGTCCACCTCGGCCAAGCGGGCCTGGGCCAGGCGTGCAAGGCCTGCAACCAGGTCGCCGTCGTCACCGCGCTGTTGGGTGTCTGTGAAGCGCTCGCGCTGGCCAAGGCGTCGGGACTGAGCATGGAAAAGATGATCCAGGTCGTCAGCGGCGGGGCGGGGTCTTCGTGGCAGCTTGCCAACCTTGGCCCGAAGATTGCGCGCGGCGACCACGGGCCGGGCTTCATGATCGATTTGGTCATCAAGGACCTGGCGATTGTGCTCGACAGCGCAGAGCGTGCGGGCCTGTCGCTGGACGCCACGGCCCATGCGGCCGAGTTGTTCAAGCAAATTGCCCAGCAGGGCGGCGGTCGACTGGGCACGCAGGCGATCGCCAAGGCCGTGGAACAGGCGGGGGGTTTTACGTTTGCCTGAGCCGAGCAACAAAACGAACGACAACGCCAGCGATACGGGCACAATCGTCACCGGCGACGTCAAGCCCGCGCCGCCGGGCCTGCACAACCACACGCTGCGTTATCCGTACGTCTATCTCTGGCTGCTCTTGCTGTCGGCGATGGATGTGCTCTTGACGTGGACACTCTTCCACCAGGGCGCGTACGAGGCCAACCCGATCGCCGAGTACGTGATCGATCGCTGGCAACTCAACGGCATGATCCTCTACAAGTTTGCGCTGATCACGCTCTTTATCCTGATCTGCGAAGTGGTCGGGGCGCTGCGCGACGCGACCGGGCGACTCCTCTCGCGCATCAGCATCCTCATCGCCGCGGTGCCGGTCGTGTGGTCGCTGTTGTTGTTGGCGCGGGTTGCAGCGAGTTGATTGCGTTTTTTTTGGTGTAGCGGGCGACGCGCAGCGTCCCGTTCTAGCTTCAGCAGATCGCGCACGGGACGCTTCGCGTCTCCCGCTACACCATCAAATTCAATGCGTGTCGTTACGCCGTCGCCTGCTCGATGATGTTGCCGCATTCATCGTAGGGCTGGAACGGCTTGGGGAAGGTCTTGCTCAGAAGATCCGCAAGCTCCGGCAGCGAACGCAGGTAATCAACAATCGCCACCTGTCCCACGCGACGCATCAACGCGCCCATGTCTTCGCCGGCCTGCCTGTTCGCCTTGTAATAGTCGAACAGTGCCGCGGTGACTTTCACCGCCTCGGCCTTGCTCACCCGACGCAGGAGCCACTGCTCGCCCTTGTCGGGCTTCTCAGGGTCGACACCGACGATCCACTGGCCCTGATATCGGCCATCCTCGGAGCCGCCGAGCTTGAGCGCATACTGGTCCGGGCCTTGGCCGACCCAGCCGATGGTCTTGAGCCCGGGGCGGAAGCACTGGCGTTCGCAGCCGGTGATGCCGATGGACTCGTGCATGTCGCCGTATCCAAGCTCATCGAGTTCATCCAGTAGCTGCGGCTCCCACTGCTCCGAGTCGGTGTACGCCAGCCGGCAGGTCGGCAGCCCGACGCACGCGCCCGACAATACACGCAGCGTTGAAAACGCCTTGCCCTTGCGCTTGCCGTAGCCGTACTCGGCCAGAGCCGCCTCGAAGTCTTCCTTCGTCGCCGGCTCGATGCCGGTGAAGAGCAGGTCCTGGTTGGCGGTGATGAGTAGTTCGCAGCCGAACTTCTCCATGAGCGGCGTCACCATCGACTTCTGTCGGCCGTTGCCGGTCTTGGGGTCGGTGTCGATGAGTCGGCCGTTCTCGATGTACGCGCCGTAGGCGAGCTTGCCGGTGGTTTCGAGTTGGTGCCAGCCGTGGTGCATCATGCGCGGGCCGATGTCGAAGGTCGGGTCCGGCTGCTCGAAGTTGACGCCCAGCGCCTTGACCTCGTTCTGATACCACGCGATCCCTTGTTTTTGTACGACATACTTCATGCGTGCCCAGACGCGGTTCTTGCGGTCGCCCCAGTGCTTGTGCACGTCAACGATCGCCTTCATCGCGGGGAAGAGGTCGCCGGGCGCGATGCGTGCGAAGGGTAGCGCGATGCCTGCGAAGGTGGGCTTGCCGTTTTTTTCGCCCTGCCCGCCGCCGATGAAGATCTCGTAGGCGATGAGTTGTTCGTTCTCGACCACGGGTGCGATGCCGACCTCGCACGAGCGGGCCTCGGTGCAGTTGTCCGGGACGAGTTGGCCTTCGCTGTTTCGCACGACGGCGGAGAAAGCGATCTTGAACTTACGGTTCAGGAGTTGCTTGCCGTAGTCGTACTGGACTTCCGGGTCGGAGATGTTGGCCGGGTCGACGGCGAAGACCTGGATGTGCGGGGCCGCGGGCAGTCGGAAGTACGCGCCGTATTCGTGCGCGACTTTGTTGGAGTCGAACACGGGGTTGAACTTACTCAGCGGGCAGCCCATGACGTTGCGGACGTTGTCGCCGCAGCCGTTGAGCGTGTAGTAGCCGGTGGACGCAACGTCCTGCACGAGCTTGACCAGCTCGGGCTTTTTGAGCCAGTGGTACTGGATGTTCTGCCGGGTGGTCAGTCGCAGGGACGGGCCGCCGTCGGGGTTGTGGGTGCAGTACTTGTCTGCGATCTGGTCGAAGACGCGCCACTGCTCGGCGGTGAACGAACCGCCACCGGGCACGGTGACACGGACCATGTACAGCCAGTCTTTCTCTCGGCCGGTCGAGGCGCGGTTGTACTCGAGGTAGATGCCGTGGCTCTTGGCGAGGACTTCCGAGTCCTCGGCGATGCTGCCATCGGTCAGGTCGCGGACGTGCAGGGGCAGGGCGCCGACGACGCCGTTGGAGTTGATCTTGAAGTGCTCGACCTCGTTGATCTGGTCGGCGGGAGTGTTAAAAACAGGTTCTGGGACCTTGTCGCGGGCCATGATCGGCTTCCTTGGCGTATTGGGGCGGGCTTTGGGCGGGCTGGGGGCGAAACATACTATTCTAGGCAATGCCTGCGGCAGGACAACTCGACGCCCCGTGCAGCGAATTCTCCGGGTTGACTGCATCGATGCCCGACTCCTGCCGAAGATACTCTACACTGCCGCCAGTCCCGTCGGGGTCTGGATAATTCTGTATTTGATCAGGGAGCTCGCGCCATGCGCATCACGATGGTTGGTACCGGTTACGTCGGTCTGGTGACCGGCACTTGTTTCGCCAACGTCGGCAACGACGTCACATGCTTGGACATCGATCAACGGAAGATCGACAAGCTCAACAACGGCATCTCGCCGATCTACGAGCCCGGGCTGGACGAACTCATCCGCCGAAACACCAAGGCCGGTCGCCTGCACTTTACGACCGACGCGAAGAAGGCCTATCAGTCCGCCGAGATCGTCTTCATCTGCGTGGGTACGCCCAGCGATGAGAAAGGCCGGGCCGACCTCAAGTACGTGCTCGCCGCGGCGGCGGACATCGGCAAGGCCATCGAAGCGGGCCCCGGGCCCACCGGCGGCGGCGAAAATGAACGCCGGGCCAAGATCGTCGTCATCAAGTCCACCGTCCCCGTGGGCACCAACAAACTGGTTCAGGACGAGATCGCCAAGCACACCCGTAAGTCTTACAAGATGGGCTCCAACCCCGAGTTCCTCAAGGAAGGCGCCGCGATCAACGACTTCAACAAGCCCGACCGCGTCGTCATCGGCGCGGAAGACGAAGGCACCGGCGATCGGCTTCGCAAGCTCTACGACCCCTTTACCCGCAACGGCCACCCCATCTTCGTCATGGACATCCCCTCGGCCGAGATGGTCAAGTACGCCGCCAACGCCATGCTCGCCACCAAGATCTCCTTCATCAACGAAATCGCCAACCTCTGCGAGGCCTACGGCAGCAACGTCGACGAGGTCTGGCGCGGCATGACCAGCGACAAACGCATCGGCAACCAGTTCCTCTACCCGGGCCTGGGCTACGGCGGATCGTGCTTCCCCAAGGACGTGCTCGCCTGCATCTCCATGGGTGACGCCTGCGACAGGCCGACCCCGCTCCTCGCCTCGGTCCACGCCGTCAACCAGGCCCAGCGCGGCCGATTCATCGACAAGCTCGACACCCACTTTGGCAAGGGTGGGCTCAGCGGCAAGAAGGTCGCCGTCTGGGGCATCGCCTTTAAGCCCGGCACCGACGACATCCGCGAAGCGCCCTCGCTGACCGTCATGAACGCGCTCCTGGATCGCGGCGCGACGGTCACCGCTCACGACCCGGTGGCCCACGAGACCAGCAAGGACCACGGCATGAAAAACCGTGTCGCCTACAGCGACGAGATGTACACCATGCTCGACGGGGTTGATGCCCTGATCATCTGCACCGACTGGTCCGAGTTCAGGCAGCCGGACTTCGAGCAGATGCGTAAACGCATGGCCCAGCCGGTCATTTTCGACGGCCGAAACCTGTACCACCCCCAGACGATTCGCGAAGAGGGTTTCGTGTATTATTCAGTAGGGCGCGAGCCTGTCGTGTCCACTTCCTCCACCAGTGTCTGACGGATCGGCTTTTGCCGGGCGGTGATACCTGTGGTTCGCGAAACTGTTGCTGATCTTCATCCCAAGTCCGCCGAGCGCTTCCCCTGGCTCGATGTGCTGCGCGCCTTTGCGATCGGCGATATCGTCGCGTATCACACCGCCAACGAGCACATGCTCGGCGGCATGGGCCTGCCGGTGTTCATCCTCTGCACGATCGCCCTGGGCGCCAGGCGAACGCCGCCGCACCCCTGGAAAGAGAACCTCACCCGCCGGGCTTCACGCCTGCTGATCCCCTGGCTGTTCTGGTCGGCGTTCTACGCGATCGTCAACACCTACCGCGCCAAGCGTTCGGGCGTCGAGCGCTTCGGTGACATCACCGACCCGCAGTGGTCCATGCTCTGGCGCGGCACTGAGGAGCTGCTCTGGTACCTGCCCTTTGCCTTCTGTGCCGAGGTGCTGGTCAATCTGATTCTCCATGCGACGGATCGATATCACAACCGCTCGCCGCGCCTGGCGACCGGGTTCTGGCTGGTGTTGGGCATGGTGCTGCCCACGGCTCTGGCGCTGGCGTTTGGCGATAACGCAAGGCCGCCGATCATGCGCAGTTGGTCGTCCGGTGCCATCCTCATCCCCGCGGGCATCGGGCTGGGGCTGCTGCTGCGCTATTACGGCCGACACATAATCGCCTGCGCGACGCTCATCGTGTCGGGCGTGCTGATGATGCTCTTTAACGTGCTGGTGATCGACGAGGTCGCGCGGCACGCCGGCGATTACATGACGCTCTGGCAATGGCGGCTGGGCCTGTCGATGGTGCTCATCGGCCTGACCCTGTGCGTGCCCTTCAGAACCCCGAAGCTCGCGCTGTGGTTTGCCTCGTTCACGTTCCCGATCTATCTCCTGCATGTCTTTGTCGCCTGGCCGGTGAGGCGGGTTTTTGAAGTCGGGCTCAAGAGTCTTCCAGATGTGCCGTTCTGGCTCGCGGTCTGGGGTCTGACGCTGGCGCTGGCGATCCTGCTGAAGCGAACGCCGTGGGTCAAGCGATTCTGCTAGGTAATCAAGGTAATTACGCGTGATGTGCAGCCGGGAGGGCGAGGCTCCTGCCGAGCCGTCAGGCGCAGACGATTTCCTGCTCGACAAGAGCCGCACCCTCCCACACATGATCTATGCCCTTACCCGGGCTGGGGACCTTGCATCGCATGCGAGTCATCCGCCGCCGATGCGATCAGGACCGGCTTGCCCGGTCGACGCCACCAACTCAGTAGTGCCCCAAGAAGCAGGCAGCCGAAGGCCGCAGTGATCGCAACGATGCCCCATTGCATCTGTGTGGAGGGCAGATACTCCGCCAGTTGATTGTAGAGCCAACGCAGATGGATCAGCATCGAGCCCGGGGTGTGGCCAAGGCCGGCCGCGACCAGCGGAAGCGCCACGTTGATAAGCCCCAGCGGGTGTCGGCCGGCGATCAGCCAGCCCCAGCTCAAGAGCAGCGGCGAAAGCAGCAGCACCCCTCGCAGCGGCGACATCGCGACCCACGTGTTGTGCTCGACGGTATAGATCAGCCCCTCACCCGGCAGCAGGCTCGCGACGATCGCGGAGGCCACGATCAGGCATGCCGCCTGCGCCGATGGCCTTGCTCCTCCGAGTGACTCATGGTGACGCAGGATGATCGCCGCCAATCCCAGCAGCACCGGTGAAAGCATCGCCGGCTCAAACGCGTTCTCATAGACCCACAGCGCCGCGGCCGCGTGACCCACCAGCGAAATCAAAGGCAGCAGGATCAGCCCGGCCGAAACCAGTTGCTGCAACTGCCGGTGGTCGGCTGAACGCGTCAGCCCCAGCTTGACCCAGCGCCGAGGTAGCGCATAGAGCGCCACAATCAGCCCCAGCCCGCACCAGACCGCCAGCGCGTAATGTGGCTTGAGGAAGCCGTCATCCGCCAGCGCACTGACCGTGACAGGCAGGGCATACATGGCCGCCAGCGACAGAGCCATCACACCCATCGCGGGGATGGTCGCCCGGATGCGCAGGGCCCGGATCATCGCATAGGCCTTGCCCCAGGCCAGCAGCGTCGCCACGGTTGCGATCACTGCGCCCGCTTGCAGGCTGACGATGCCGGTCTCGTTGTAGATAAAGGATGCATCCACCAGGAGCAGCAGCGCCAACCCCAGCAGGTGTCGGCTGTCACGGACCAGCGTGCGTGATCGCGCGAGGATCAGCCCCAGGAGGATGACCAGGAACTCGTAGAGGTTGAGCACCACCAGCAGGCCGATGAGTAGGCCGATGACCGTGCCCTTGGGAACATCCGCCGGGTCGATGGCGTGGATATGTCGGCTGACCAGAAAGCAGCCGGCGAACATGAAGACGCCGCTGAGCAGGAACATCGGGTTGCGGTCGATGATCCATCGCCAGGAAGGCCCGGCTGT
>JBGSTE010000321.1:0-2218 GCA_041736655.1 Phycisphaeraceae bacterium
TGGGGCTACTCCCTACTCCCTACTCCCTACTCCCACCATCATGCTTTATGATGCGTCGTCCTGAAAGCACCCCTTGCGATGGAGCCTAGCCTTGCGGACCAGTTGCACCCTCTGCGGCACGCAGTTTGACGTTCCGGAAAAGACGCTGGGCAAGCAGGCCAAGTGCAAGTCCTGTGGCAAAATGTTCGTGATCGCCCCGGTCTTAAAGGCCGAGGAAGTGCCGATGCGCGAGGTCAAGGCCAGGCAGGATCGGCGGGCCACGGACCTCAAACCCGTGTCCAGGCGCGAGCAGTCTGAGCCTGATGACCCGCTGGATGCCTTGGCTGACGCGGCGACCGAGAGCGGCTCGCAGATGCAACCGGTGCAGTCGCACAGCCGAAGTTCATCCGGCCGAGGCTCGCAGGGCTCGCGCGGAAGGATAGAGGACGATGACGACCGCGGCGGCCGACGACGCTTTGCCCGTGGCGCGAAGCTGGCGATGACATTAGGCATCACCGCGACAGCGATGTCCGTCGGCGGGGGGGTCTGCGCCATCATCGGCATGGTCAACGCCAAGGACCAGTCCCTCCTGATCACGCTCAGCATGATCGCGGTGGGACTGCTCGTCATCGCAGCGGTGCTTGGCATGATGGCGGTAACCAACGGCACCAGCGCCGGCCGACAGATCCGCCAAGCACGCCACCCCCTGGGCGGACGTAGCGAAGCCTCCACCGGCATGCTCATGGGCTGGATCTCACTGGCCCTGGTCTTGATCTTCACCGTCGTCGGCGCGATCTGGCTGTCCAACAACCCCGACGCCTTAACCATCAAAGAAGAAATCAATGCGGCACCTAAAACCGGCCCCAAGGCCCCGGTCACCGCCCCGGCCACACCGTGAGATGTTCAACCTGCCGTGTTATGAATCAAACCCCGGCCGCGTCACTGGCGTATGGTTGGCGTAGCGACCTGCTGACCTGCGCTGTTCAACTCCCTGTAAAGGACCCTTCACGATGACCCCGACCCGCTCTGGACTTTCCCGCTTATTCCCCGCTGCCGTGCTGCTCGCTGCGCTGGGCCTACCGATGACCGCCTGTGCTCAGGGCCCGGCCGCCGCAGAGGCACAGCCCGCAGACCAGCCCGTGGCCCAGACGACCGAACAGGCTGGCGACAGCACCGCGCCTGCCGAGCAACCGGAGGCCAAGCCCAAGAAGGAAAAGACCCCCGAAGAACTCGCAGCGGAAAAGGACCAGGAAGAACTCAAGAAGCTCCAGCGCGAGGCCCAGGTCCGGGCCGCCAAGCTCGCTTCCGAGCTCGCGCCGCTGATGGAGCAGAAGCAGCGCCTCGAAGCTGAGCTCGCGCTGCTGGCCGCCAAGCAGCAGTCCGAACAGGCCCGGGCCAAGTTTAATAAAGAGAAGGCGGACTTCGAGATGCAGCTTGAGCTGGCCAAGCTCAATCGGGAATTGCAGGCGATGACCGTCAAGAGCCAGTTGGACAAGCTCAAGCAGGCCGAGCAGGTCGGCGAACTGGGCACAGAAAATGCCAAGCTCGCCGCACAGGCCGCGCTGCTCCAGGCCGAGCTGGCGCTGCTGCAGACCCAGCGATCGGCCGCGTCGATCGACAAGGACCCGATCACGTACCCGCAGAAACCGCTGGCCGATGGCGTATTGACCATCAGCGACCGGCGGATCCCGCTCAACGGCGCGATCGGCGGCGGCACGGCCGACTACGTCACCGAGCGGATCCACTACTACAACAACCTGGACCCCAAGGCCCCGATTTTCATCGTCATCGACGCGTCGCCCGGCGGCTCGGTGATGGAAGGCTTCCGCATCGTCACCGCGATGCAGAACAGCGAGGCCCCGGTCCACGTGGTGGTCAAGTCCTTCGCCGCGTCGATGGCCGCGGTCATCACGACGCTGGCGGAAGAATCCTACGCCTATCCCAACGCAGTGATCCTGCACCATCAGATGTCGTCCTCGATGCGTGGCAACCTGACGCAGCAGAAGGAGTCGCTGGAGGAGGGCATGGAGTGGTCCAACCGCCTGGCCGTGCCGGTCGCCAAGAAGATGGGCGTCACATACGACGATTTTGTCAAGCAGATGTACAAGAACAACAGCGACGGCGACTGGGCGGAGTTCGCGGATAAGGCCCAGAAGCTCAAGTGGGTCAACCATATCGTGACGGAGATCAACGAGACCGCGCTGGTCACCGCGCCGACCGGCCGCCGCTATGCCGAGGT
>JBGSTE010000322.1:0-5427 GCA_041736655.1 Phycisphaeraceae bacterium
CGCATGCAGCAGATCGCCAGCGACTTCACCGCCGGCGGCATCCGCACCGAATGCGTCGAAGACCTCGCGCTGGCCCGCTGGCAGAAGCTCGTCTGGAACGTGCCGTACAACGGCCTGTCGGCGGTGCTCGAAGCGGACTGCACAGCACTGATGCAGCATGCCGAGCCACTGGTGAAAGAGTTGATGCTCGAGGTCGTCGCCGCGGCCAAGGCGGTGATCGCCAAGGACATCCCGCTGTCCTTTGTCGAGAAAATGCTTGAAAACACAAGGAATATGGACGCCTACCGCCCGAGCATGATGATCGACCGCGAGCTTGGCCGACCAATGGAAGTCGAGTCGATCTATGGCGAACCGGTCCGCCGAGCAATCGCCGCCGGCTGCGCGGTGCCGAGGATGCAGATGCTGTATGAGCAACTGCGGCTGCTCAACAAACTCTGAGTCGTACGAAGTTCAATACCACAACCGATCGGCAAAACAAAATAACCGCCGCGTCACCACGCGGGGGCGCATCGACCATGAACTACCGATAATACCCAACCTCGCGAATCGATCTTTTATGATTGCAGTCAGCGTGCTGACAGACGCGGAGTGGCACGCGGCCACACTTATTCAGTCAAGAACATCTGATGATTTTATGACGGGTATAAAATTCAGCGTACCCTCAGTTATAAGCACTACAAACGACCACTTCTTGCCATCTGGAAGATGATTCGGACGAAATCCCTGACTGGGATCCGAAGTGGTTGGCGGATTGGAAATCATACCGAATATCAGGTCAACAACCTTGAGTTCAAAAGAGATAATTTCTTCGTTCGGAAAGGCAGGCACAATATAGTAATCTTCATAATATTTACGATACTTAACACCACTCCATTTCTCTTCGTAATACTCTGGCATGACAAGTACTTTTCCTGTTACTTTTTCCAGAACATCAATTACAGATTCTTCATGATTGACTTCTTGCGGGCTCGGCAAATCCATAATTAAAATGCCAGCCACATCATCACCAGAAGCAAAATTAATGCCACTGGAATATTTTGGGTAGTCATGCATTCTCAGAATAATGGGGACATAAGCAAAATCTATGCTCAGTTCAATGCTAGACAAGCGTCTATCTCTTGCCTTTTCGCTGACGGACGAATCCTGATCAGAATTATTTAAACAATCCGCACTTTGAATACAGCCCGCATTGATTGTCAAAAGCAATAACAACGAGACTTGAACGATAGTGATACAGTAGCAGTCAGAATAGATTGCCAGAATCCGTTCTCTCATTTTTCGCCTCCATTGAGGGCGTGACTTTTGAACATGCGTTGGCTGACTGACATGTAGCGGTCGCGTTTGCGGCCGGAGCCGGCAGAGATCGGGAGCACGATAGGGTTGAAATTGGTGTCGCAGAGGTCGACCTGTTTGCCGATGGTCGCGCGGTCGGGATGGCGGTTGCCGGGCATGTGGTCATTCTACTCAGTAGTGCTTTAACGCCAAGGGCGGGTATTGTAGATTGTTGTTCGGCGGACCCCACCGCGTGCCGCGACGCGGCAAGCCGTGGGCTTGGGGGGCATTTTAGAGTATTGATTCGAGATTTACGATTGAAGGTGCGCGTCATCGAATGGCGATATCCTCGATCCCAAATCCGCCATCGGCCATCCTGAACGATCCGGACCTTCGCTGGCGCTCAGGACCGGCTTCTGGATTGCTTGAGGGGCATTTACAATCACTTGGTGAAAGATCGGTGTGGGTTGGTGGTATACGTCATTGCCTGAGCTGGGCCTGATGGGGGCTGGCGGGGCCAAGTGCAACGACTTTTGAACTGGAGACCTGCGATGAAACGTGTGAATCTGACTTGTCAAGCTTTGCTGGCCTGTCTTGGTGTACCGGCCCTGCCGGCGATGGGGATCAGTTGGGACGGCAACGGCGACGGCTCGACGTGGAACGACCCAATCAACTGGCTGGGCAACGTCATGCCTTCCTCGACCGACACCGCGACAATCGGGGACCTGGCGGCGATCGAGAACGCGTTTCTGCACCTGAACATGAACGACACGCTGGCCGGGCTGAGCCTGTACGACGGGATGCGGCTGGATACGAACGGGTTTTCGCTCTTGGTCAACGGGGACACGCTGCTGAGCGGGTACAACGTGGTCGATCAGGGCGGGATCAACGTCGGGTATTCGTCGGGCCTGAATATCGATCGCGGGGCGGGGGCGGACGACTTTGATACCAACAACCTCACGCTTCAGAACGAGGCCTCGGTGAGTCTGTGGGGTGGCGCGATCCTGGAAGTGGACAATGTGCTGAGCGTGTCCGATGGCAGCCGAATCAGCGGCCACGGCGTGATCCGCCTGGTGCAGGGAAGCGGCACGGTCTATGTCAACAACGGCTCGCTGGACCCACGGACCGAAGGCATGACGGTTAACGTCAGCGGGACGGGCCTGATCGACCTGGACGGCACGAGCGGCACCGGCTCGGTTCATGCCAGCGCGAGCAAGATCGACGGCTCAGGCTTTGACCACCTGACCATCAACGGCAAAGGGCTCACCGACGCCTTTGACGGGGAGATGGACACCACGGCCAACGGGTTTGTGACCATGAACCTCGCCGACGGCTGGACGCTGGGCGCCGGCGGCCTGATCCGGATGTACGGCAACACCTCGCACCCGGGCACGGCGGAAATCCGCGGCGCGGACCTGACCATCTACGGCGGGGTTTATGTCGGGGCGGGCGATGCCCACGGGCGGTTTACCGCCAATGTCGCGGCGATGAACGGCTCGGACTTTGAGGTCTCGACCGATGACACCCTGACCTTCGACGGAGCGAACAACAGCTTTACCGGTGCGACGTTTGCGATCGCACAGGGCGGCGTAGTCAACTTCAACAACGCGACGACGGTGCAGTCGGCGACGTTCAACTTTGCCAACCCGGCCGATGGAAGAGTGGAGTTCAACGGGCCAACGACCTTTTCGTACAACACGACGATCAACTCCAACGGCCTGCTGGTGCAGGACGGCACGGCGACGGTGCTGGGGACGATGACGGTCAACGGCGGACGCTTTGACCTGGATGGCAACCCCGGGACTTCGACGATCAACCTGGGCAATGGTGCAAACCCGGGGTCGATGATACTCAACGTCGATGGGATCGACACCACAAACAACTCCTTTGATGGCACGATCAACACGGCCAACGCGGGGCTGACAGGTCGGCTTGAGGTCAACCTGCCGGGCAATGACTTCTGGACGATGGCGGGGACGCTGAACCTGGCGGGGACGAACTCGCTCTTTAACCCGACACGGGTGGCTGGCTCGCGGATGATCGTTTCGGGCACGGTGAACGTGGCGAATGATAAGCCGGCGAATATCTCGGCAGACACGGACTTCGCGTCGATGTCGACGATCAACATGGTCGGGCCGGCCAGCCGGCTGAGCGTGTCGGGCAACACGCGGGTGTACTCGGGCGCGACCTTCAACGGCGCGGGCACGCTGCGGAACGCGGGGACGCTGCAACTGCGCAACGGTGTGGACCTGGAGGATGTGAAGCTGATCAATGCCGGGACGCTGCGGGTGGGCAACTCGCCGGGCACGGCGACCGTGCCGGACTTTGAGCAGACCGCCAGCGGCATCTGGGAAGTCGAGATGGGCGGGGCCAACCCCGGCACCGGGCATGACCGGCTGAACGTCGCGGGCAACGCGGACCTGGATGGTCGCATCGCTCTTGAAGTGATCAACGGCTACAACCCGGTGCTCTACACGCCTTTGACGCTGCTCTCAAGCTTTAACCGCAGCGGCATCTTCAGCACTGTCGGCGGGATCGCCTACGCACCGGGCCTGGGCCTGGCGGTGACTTACTCGGCGACGGATGTGCTGGTGACGCCGGCGCTGCATGGCGACATCGACTTTGATGGCGATGTGGATGATGCGGACTTCGGCCTGGCGTTCGCGGGCTTCACCGGGCCGATGGGCTCGGCCGGCGGCAGCCAGTGGATCCACGGCGACTTCGACGGCGACGGCGACACGGACGACTCGGACTTCGGCATCGCGTTCGCGAATTTCACCGTCCCGGGCGGCGCGGTGATGGTCCCCGAGCCGGGCTGCCTGGCGCTGATGGCCATCGGCGGGCTGATGGTTGCCCGCCGCCGACGGGGTTGATCGGGGCTGAACAAGGCTGTCAAGAGATTGATCTTCGCACGAGCGCCGCGAGCCGAGAGGCCGCGGCGTTTATTGTTGGTGGTTGAGTTGGAGCCATCCTACGCCCATGAAGCTAACGCTATGGTTGAGGTTATGAGATTTTATGGATGAGACGCAAAATATGTGTCTGCTCAGGTCGGGGCGGGACATTGCTTTAATAGAAGGCCGTTTGTTTTATTAAACTCAGCCATGTCCCATGAATCGATCCAACCCGTTCAAAGCCATGCCGACGCGTTGCAGCGTCGGTTCCTGCCGCTGCTGACACAGAACCAGCGTCGCATCTTTGCCTATATCTACACGCTGGTCCCCCACCGCGCCGACGCGGAGGACCTGCTGCAGGAGACGTGCATCACGTTGTGGGAGAAGTTTGAGGAGTTTGAGCCGGGCACGGACTTCGCGGCCTGGGCATGCCGGGTGGCGTACTGGAAGGTTCTCAACGCCCGGCGGAAATACGCCCGCTCGCCGATCATCCACGACGACAGCCTGCTGGCGGAGATTTCAGACCTGGCGTTGTCTGCACAGGGCAGGCTCGACCGCCGGCACGAGGCGTTGACGGAGTGCCTGGGGAAGCTCAGCGAGCGCGATCGCCGGTTGGTGTTGTCCCGTTACCAGCCGGACATCAGGATCCATCAGATCGCTGAACAACTGGGCCGATCGGTTCAAGCCACCTACAAAGCGATCTCGCGGATCCGCCTGCTGCTGCTGAACTGTGTGTCAAGCCGACTGAAGGAGGCTGGCGCATGAACGACGCTGACCGACAACGCCTGCTCGCTTTGCTGAGTGCGATGACCGAGGACGCCTTGACCGACGCGGGACGGGATCAGCTCGTCGCGATGCTCAAGCAAAGTCAAGAAGCCCGCGAGCTGTACCTGGACTACCTCAACCTCTCCGCGAGCCTGACCGAGTTGGCCAGCGAACTGCCGGACGCTGCACGAATCAGACCCCTGAAGCTGGACAAGATCGACGACACGGCGTTGGCCACCGCGGTCCTTGCGTCGATGGAAGACATCGCTGTCGCGCCGTTGATCGATCTGGACAAACATCGAGAGGTACAAGCCACTAAGTTGCCGGCTGCGGAGCCCCGCATCACCCCGAGCGATCTCGTATCGGTGCTGATCTACCTGCTGCGTCTGGGGCTCAAGCCGCGGCGGGTGGCCTGGGGTGCATGTGCGGCGATCCTGGTCGTCGGCGCGATCCTCCTATTCACGCAGATGGGAACGACGCCGCCGACGCCCACCCCCGC
>JBGSTE010000340.1:0-11721 GCA_041736655.1 Phycisphaeraceae bacterium
CTCAAGGCAGCGGTCGATGATCGAACCGAGTTCGGCGTCCGCGCGCTCGGCTTGCCGTGCTTGTTCAGGCATCGGGCCGGCAACAGGGCTGGCAGGGCTCTCAGGCTTGGGCGTGTTCGTGTCGTTCATGGCGCTGACCACGCGGGAACCTCGCGCTCCTGCGATCCCTCATCCTCTTCTTCATCCTCTTGCTCTCTCTCAATCTCTTCTTCACCGGCACCACCTTCGCGAAGCCGTGGCGAGAGCAACAGCCTTGCGGTCCACCACATCATCGCCAGCAGCACGCCGATCTCATGTGACAACACATCCTGCCACTCGACGCCGCGCCCGCTGTAGTGCTGGGCCACCTCCAGCGCCGGGGCCGACAGCGTCAGCATCACCAACAGCAAGAGCGCCGCGCGCCTCGGTCGGCGTGAGGCCATCGGCCAGACGGCGATCAGCGCCACCGACAAACCCGTCGACACCACCCCGTGCACGATCCAGTCGTACGGGTGCAGGTGCCCAATCCGGTAGCCCTCATTCCACAGCCACTTGTTGAGCCGATCCATCAACCCAGCCGACAACGCCAGCACCCCCAGCACCGGAAACAACAGCACCAGCACCACCCGCAGCCCGCGCGGCGAGCGATGCGCACCCCACCGTTTGGGCAACAGCGCCAGCAATGTCACCCCCGTCATCGCGATCAGGTTCGTCACCAGGTCCGACCCGCTTATCGTTCGCCCGGCCATGAACCCTTGCGTCCATTCATCCAGCACCGCATACCCCAGCCCGAGCAGCCAAGCCACACCACACCGCCCAGCCCACGACCGCCGGCGACCGCCCAACCCCGCGAGGATCAACAGCACCATCAAGCCCCCGAAGCCCAGAACATGCCAAACCTTGTCCAGCTTGATCACGTGTTGCAAAGGCCCGGGGTTCTCCGCCGGCGGAATGATCTCCAGGTTCGGCCAGTGCGTCCCCGCCAGCAAACACAAGCCATAAACCCACAACACCCACCAAGCCTGCCGATCCAGCCAACCCCACACGCCCATCGGCCAGCGCAACCCCAAACCGGGTCCAGCCAACGCAACGCCCTCTGTCCTTCTTCGCATCACCAATCCAACGCTCCTGCACCCGACTCAGATCGATCCCCATCCTATCGACCCGGACCGCCGCTGAGGGCCAAACTCAGCCCAGGCATCGATATAAGTCAATATGAATCAAGTTCATAGATCACTCTATGCCAGCCCCCGGCCTAACCAGCGACTACTCGGTTTGGATTATTTTTCAGGTATTACAAGAATTCTGTGATTTTTTACTTGAATTGCGGTCACTAATTCGAGTATGCTATCCATTACCGAGCTTAACTCGGTCCTTCCGGGGCAACCCGCAGGCGCCTGGCCGGGCCATGGGAACCTCTCCCTGCATTACCCGGCTGCCTGCGGAGCCGCACCCTGCGGCCAACTCGGAGCGACGCGTGGACTCGATCAAACCCGCAACCTAACCCCGTACACCCGTACGGCTCAGCAACGAAGGCCCCGGCGACACGCGCCGGCAAAGCCCTCGGACGCGCGGCCGTACACCCGTATACCGTGTTCTTATTGTTCCTTTTTCCCCACACCCCGGAGACTTCTCCATGAAACGTGCAACCCGCTCCCGTAAGTCAGGCTTCACCTTGATCGAGCTGCTGGTGGTCATCTCGATCATCGCGCTGCTCATCGCCATCCTCCTGCCGGCCCTTGGTGCCGCGCGTCGTACCGCCCGCCGTATGCAGAACTCCACCCAGCTCCGTGGTATCCACCAGGGCCTGGTCACCGCTGCCAACTCCAACAAGAACAACTTCGTGGGCCTCAACTCCAAGGGCCAGGTCCTCCCCCCCGGCACCGGCAACAAGAACACCGGCAGCACCAACGACGGCTCGCACGTCACCTCCCGCTACTGGATCCTCCTCAAGGGCGAGTTCTTCACCCCTGACTACGCCATCAGCCCGTCGGAAACCTCGACCGTCGAGCCCTACGTCGCGCCGACGAACAACACCGTCAAGGCTGTTGAGTTCACCACCACCGGCACTGTCAAGAACTACTCCTACGCCATGATCGGCTTCCGCAGCCAGACCGCAGCATCTGGCACCACCCCGCAGCCGACCGACACCAAGGACGCCCCCCGCGTCGCCGAGTGGAAGCAGACCCTCAACTCCCAGGCTGTCGTAATCTCGGACCGCAACACCGGCTCGGATAAATCCAACACCACCGTCCGCAGCATCCACTCGACCGAAGACGGCGAATGGTCCGGCTCGGTCCTCTGGAACGACAACCACGTCGGCTTCGAAAACGAGCAGTACTTCGAAACCAAGTACGGCAACGGCCCGCTCAACAAGCCCACCGGCGCCAACGCCAACGCCGATGACCTGTTCGACTTCGCCAACGTCACCGGCGTGGCCGGTTCGATCCCCGGCGGCAACGCCTTCATGGTCAAGGAAGGCAACTTCACCGCCAACGGCAAGGAATAATTCCTCGCCTTCAAGCATCACCAAAACAAGACAACCCCGAGGCAACTCGGGGTTGTTTTTTATATCATCTTTTCCATGTGATCTCGACAACACATCGTGTAGCGGGCGACGCGAAGCGTCCCGTTCGACGCTGATCAACGATTCGCCGCGGTAAGCTTCGCGACACCCGCTTCACGCGGGCTGACTTCTTATCGCAAGACAACTTTGTTTCAAATCATGGCCGAGCACGTCCCGAAGCGGTAGCGCGAGAGCAAGGCACTCAGGCGATCTTCGGTCTGCTCGCGGTGGTGGTAGCACTTGAAGCGCTGGTGCGGACGCATGGGCAGCGACGGGCCGGCGGGCGCGAAGTCCCACGGGTGCAGGTATAGCACCGCCGATCGACCGGCCTCCTCGTGCTGCGCAAACCCACGCTCCACCAGCCACCTGGGCCAGACGCGGAAGTACCCGCCCCCGGAAAACGCCAGTGATCGGCCAAGCACCCGCATCACACTCATCGGCAGCACGCTTATCGACCGGCCCGATGGCGTGGGCAGGGTGAGGAATGGGGATGCAGTTGTACCAGGCGTTGCAATTTTGCCAGGGTTTGAACTCCCCTCCCTCAAGGGAGGGGAGTTTTGAGTACCGCCGCACGGATACCCGCCGTGGGCACGGGCGATGGGGAAGAGGCTCGCGTCGTAAGTCAGGCCCAGGTCGAGCATGACATCCCACGCCCACTCGCAGCCGGGCGTTAAGGAAAACGACGGGGCGCGGAAGCCATGCACCGCTGAGCCGCTGGCGTCCTGGATCACCTTGACTGATCGTTCAAGATCGTCTCGAAATGTTCCGGGGGTGTGCTTGTAGAGTTCGTAGTGCCAGTACGAGTGCGAGCCGATCTCGTGGCCTTCGTCGGCGATCCGCCGAACGAGTTTGGGATAACGCTCCGCCACCCAGCCCAGGACGAAGAACGTGCCCTTCACATCAAACTGTGACAGCAGCGACAGGACCCCATCCGTCAACGGCTCAACCGTCGGCTCAAGGGCCACCCAACGCGACCGATCATCCATCGCCTTGACACCCACGAGGTGAAACCACTCCTCGATGTCAAAGGTGAGGATGTGTCGGGCGGTGGTCATGGTTCGTGTTAGCCACAGATTACACAGATTTCACAGATGATTTTCAAGGCAGTAAGTCAACAAGGCAAGTCACGGAGGTCACAGAGGCACAGAGGTTACGGAGAAAGCAAGACTTGAAACAAGACAAACTCCGTGTCCTACGTGCTCTCTGTGATTATGTTTGGTTGCCTTGAGCATCATCTGTGAAATCTGCGAAATCTGTGGCTAAAAAATCAGGAACCATAAACCACTTCGCGTACCGAGTCCTGTTTTTCAAACCAGGCGATGGTCTTGCGGAGTCCTTCTTCGAGATCGACTTGAGCTTCCCAGCCCAGGAGTTTTTTGGCGCGGGAGGTATCGAGGCATCGGCGGGGTTGGCCGTCGGGCTTGGTCGGGTCCCAGCGGATTTGCCCCTTGAATTGGCAGAGTTTTGCGATCAGTTCGACCAGCGTTTTGATGGTGACTTCGCTGCCGGTGCCGAGGTTGATGGGTGTGGGCGTGTCCATCTTTTCCGTGGCGGCGAGGATACCCTCCGCCGCGTCTTCGACGTATAGAAACTCGCGTGAAGCGCTGCCGGTGCCCCAGCAGTTGATGTGGTCGGCGTTGTTATCTCTTGCCTCGATACATTTACGGATCAGGGCCGGGATGACGTGGCTGGTGTGCAGGTCGAAATTGTCCTGGGGGCCAAAGAGATTGACGGGAACGACGACGGCACTATTGAGGCCAAACTCCCGCTTATATCCATCCAGCAGAACAAACAAGGCCTTTTTCGCAACGCCATAGGGCGCGTTGGTTTCTTCGGGGTAGCCGTCCCAGAGGGTTTCTTCTTTAAAGGGGACTGGCGCGAACTTGGGGTAGGCGCAGACGGTGCCGGTCTGGACGAATTTCTTGAGGCCGCGCTGCCGGGCGTGCTCGATCAGGTGCATGCCCATGGCCAGGTTGGCGAAGCAGAATCGCCCGGGGTGGTCGCGGTTGGCGCCGATCCCGCCGACCTCCGCGGCCAGGTGGATGACGACATCGGGCTTGGCATCGTCATACATGCGGACGACGTCGGCCTCGCGCGTGAGGTCGTAGTCCCTGCGGCGCGGGACGAACAGGCGGTCCTCCGTCACGCCACGCTCACGCAGGAGTTGGCACACAAAGTGCCCAAGGAACCCGGCCCCGCCGGTGACACAGACGCGATAATGTTTCCAATTGATCATGTGCATGTAAAAAATAAGAGAGTCCGCTTTGATTCAGTCCTTCGGCCTGTCGACGGGCGGGACGCCCATCCCACCTTTATCCAATCAGTGCCTGACACCTTCTCGCGCGCTGACATCGTGACCCGCGTCGCGGAGCGTCTTCTCCTGGGCGGCCAGTTCCATGTCGCTGTCGACCATCATCGCGACCAGTTCGTCAAAGCCGACCTTGGGTACCCAGCCGAGTTTTTGCTTGGCCTTGGTCGGGTCGCCGAGCAGCAGTTCTACCTCGGCAGGGCGGAAGTAACGCGGGTCGATCTCGACGAAGTCGTTGTAGTCCAGGCCCACCCGGCCAAAGGCTTTTTCGCAGAAGGTGCGGACGGAGAACATCTGCCCGGTGGCGACGACGTAATCGTCGGGCGTGTCCTGCTGGAGCATCTGCCACATCATTTCAACGTAGTCGCCGGCAAACCCCCAGTCTCGCTGCGCGTCGAGGTTGCCCATGTAGAGTTTGTCCTGCAGGCCGTGCCTGATTCTGCCGACGGCGCGGGTGATTTTTCGGGTGACGAAGGTTTCGCCGCGGCGGGGCGATTCGTGGTTAAAGAGGATGCCGCAGGAGGCGTGCATGTTGTACGACTCGCGGTAGTTGACGGTGATCCAGTGGGCGTAGACCTTGGCGACGCCGTAGGGCGAGCGCGGGTGGAAGGGCGTGGTTTCGCGCTGGGGTGTCTCGACGACCTGGCCGTACATCTCTGAGGACGATGCCTGGTAGAAGCGGATGGCGTTGCCGGTGTGGTCCTGCGTATCGCGGATGGCTTCGAGGAGTTTGAGGGTGCCGGTGGCGGTGGCGTCGGCGGTGTAGACCGGCTGGTCGAAGCTGACGCGGACGTGCGACTGAGCGCCGAGGTTGTATACCTCGTGTGGCTTGATGTGGTGGATGAGCTTGGAGAGCGCGTTGCCGTCGGTCAGGTCGCCGTAGTGCAGGTGCAGGCGGTTGCCGCGCTGGTGGGGGTCTTGGTAGAGGTGGTCGATGCGGTCGGTGTTAAAGGTCGAGGCGCGGCGGATCAGGCCATGCACTTCGTAGCCCTTGTCCAGGAGCAGTTCAGCGAGGTAGGAGCCGTCCTGCCCGGTGATACCGGTGATCAGGGCACGTTGATAGTTTGAGGTCATGCCGTAGGGGGTAGCGTAGGGGTGGTGGGGGTCAGCGTCGTCGTCGGGTGGTCAGGGCCAGGGCGCCGGCGGCGAGGAGTAGCATGGAGGTGGGTTCGGGGACGATGGCCTGTGCGATGGGCTGGTCGTAGCCGTTGCCCCAGAGCGAGAGGATAAAGTCCGCGTCTTTGATGCCGACCTTGCCGTCGCCGTCGGCGTCGCCGAGGTACACCTGTCCTGGCGTGACGTTGAAGCCGAAGTGGCTGAGGACGAGGTTGAGGTCACCCTGTCCCACGCCGCCGTCGCCATCGAGGTCGCCGGGGGTGATGATGAGCTGGTCAGCGTACTCGGCCAGGTCGGAGAAGAAAGTGGAGTCGTTCACCCTGGTGTAATCGACGCGCGTGACGGTATGGACCAGACCCGCGAGGGTCGGTACGCCGCCGTCGAGGTAAAAGAGCGGAGAGCCCGAGTCGTTCAGAGCGCCGGCACCGTCGAGTCCCTCAAAGAATTTGAACTGCGAGGAGAAGGCTTCATCGATGGTTCGGCCGTTGATGGCGGCGATGTTGGTCGGCGAGCCGATCTCGGCCTCGGCCCAGCGTTTGGCGCGGGTTCCGCTGCCGGCCCATGTGAAACCCTGTGCGTTACTCAAGGCGGGGATCGCGACGGGTTGGAGTTCGACCTGTCCGACGCCGGTGCCGATGAGCACGCCCTCTGTCTTGTTGACGCTGTTGGTCGCCAGCGAGGTGGGCGCGATCGCAATGGGGTCGACGTTAAAGAGCGGGGTGGTGTTGCCCACGGCGATGCGATAGAGGCGCAGGTCTGTGTCGGAGTTGTTTGGGTTTTTGAGGATCGTGGAGTTGCCGATGGCGTTGTAGGTGACGCCGTCGACGACCAGTTGTGAGTTGATGGAGACGTGGGCGGCGGTGAGGACAAAGCCGTTGCCCAGGTAGACGCCCGTGCCGTTGCCGGCTGAGCCGACACGGGCCCAGGCGTCTTCGTAGCCGACGGGCGCGGTGGTGTTGGCCGGGGCATTGATGCCGGTGCCGCCGTAGATAATGACCGCCTTGGCCGCGGGCGCTGCCGCGAGCAGAACACCAGTGCATGCCAGGGCACGAGCAACAAATCGTCGGCGGTTGCCGGAGGATGGGTTTTTCATGGTGCGCACGTCTTCCTCTCTCACACCCAAGTGTACCTCATCGAATCGGTGGGCAATACGGTCTGTCGCAAACAATCGCTTGAACCAAACATTCGCAAGGCAATGGCGTCAGGATCAACCCAGTTTAACGCCCTGACTCCGAGTTTCTACGCTTATATTAGGCGGATACCGGCCCGAACAATAGTCCTTTCACGGCTCCAGAACGGATTTCTCGACCAAGTATTGACAGGGTCCGGTTAAGGCATATAGTTACTTCTCGCTAGGTTTTACGACTGGCACCCCACCGGGAACCCACCGTTTTGGCCCGTCTACTGCTCCTGTTGATGTTGTCGGCCGTGCCTGCCCGGGGGCTGACCCTGATGCCGATGGGCGACAGCATCACCAAGGGCTTCCACGGCACGGAAGAGAACCGCGGCTCATACCGGCAGGAACTGGCCCAGCTCCTGCCGAACATCGACATGGTCGGCGACGCGAATTTCTTTCTCGATGAGCCCTTTGACGCGGACTTCCAGGGCATCTCCGGCTTCAGCATCGAAGACATGATCAACGTCTACGGCGACGCGGTCGCTCGGCATAAGCCCGACATCGTCCTCCTGCTGGCGGGCACCAACAATCACTGGAACGACCCTGCAACGACCGACTTTGACGCCAAGTACCAGGCCCTGATCAACATGATCCGCGCCGGCAGCCCGCAGGCGCGGATCGTCATGGCCACGGTGCCCAAGTTCGGCTACGACAAACAGGCCCCGGATCCGAACTGGACACAGGCCTTTGTCGATCAGCGCAACCTCGTGCACTTCCCGGCGATGAACGAAGCGATCCGGCGTGTCGCGGCGCAGAACGCCGGCGTCAGCGTCGTGGATTTCTACAGCGCGTTGAACCCGGCCATCGACCTGAACACCGACGCGGTACACCCGATCGCCAGCGGGCAGAACAAACTTGCCGATCTTTTTTACGACGCGGTGCTCGGGCTTCTGAGCGACTTCGATACCGATGGCGATGTTGATGATGCGGACTTTGGCTTTGCCTTTTCGCAGTTCACCGGGCCAAACAACGTCGTGCCCAAGCCCGGCGGCAGTGACCTGGACGGTGACCTGGATGTTGACGATGCGGACTTCGGCCAGGCGTTTGCGCTCTTCACCGGGCCCGGCGTTGTCGTCAAGCAGCCCGTGGACGGTGACTTGGATCTGGACTTTGATGTCGACGACGCGGACTTCGGTGTTGCCTTTGCCGCCTTCACCGGGCCGGGCAACCCCGCGCCGATCAACACCCCCAGTGACCTCGATGCCGACGGCGATGTCGATGACGCGGACTACGGCCTGCTCTTTGCTCAGTTCACCGGCCCGGTCTTCGTGCCTGATACCCCGCCACCGGGCGATCGCGATGATGACGGCGATATCGACGATGCGGACTTTGGCATCATGTTCGCCGCGTTCTCTGGCCCCAATGTCGTCCCGGCGCTGGCTGAGACAGGCGACTTCGATGGCGACGGCGACATCGATGATGCGGACTTTGGCCTGCTTTTCTCGCAATTTACCGGGCCTGCCTCCGCCGTGATCGTGCCCGAGCCCGCGTCGCTTGCGATGCTTTCATGCACTGCGTGCCTGCTGCTGCGCAGGCGAAAGCGCGCATGATCTCGCCGACGCTTAGGCGCGGTCGACTGGCGTATTACTTTGCAGTCTTGCGGGCCACGACAGAGAACATGCCGTAGCGTGGCGACTTGGGGTTGTGCCCGCTTAAGAGGTGCAGGATCACCGACTTGATCGGCAGCTTGTCCTGCTGGTCCATCCGCTCGCCGGGGGTGAGGTAGACCGTCGGCTCGACGCCCGCAGTGCGGTAGCACTGCTTGAGTTCTTCGAGAGCAAAGCCCCCGCCGGGCTGGTTGTGGATCTCGGCCTGAAAGTAGTTGAGCTTGGCCTGCTTCAGATCGCGGAACCAGAACTTGTCGGGCTTGATATACGACATCAGCTTGTACGGATACCACCGGCACTGGAAGAGCAGACGCGCCAGCAGGCTCCAGTCCTTGGTGTCGGTCGAGGGTTCAGAGTCGAGGATGATCGCTCCGCCGGGCGCGCAGACGCGGGCGGTCTCGCGGAGCATGCCTTTCCAGTCCTCGATGTGGTGGAGTACGGACGACTCGGTGACGACATCGAAGCTGTCGGCGCGGAAGGGCATGTTGTCGGCCGAGCCGAGCACGACATACGCGCCGGTGCGGGCCCGGGCGTTGCGCAGGTTTTCGATGCTGATGTCCAGTCCCCACTGCTGGAGCTTGAGGTCCTTAAGCCAGTTGAGCACGTGGCCGGGACCGCAGCCGACGTCCAGGTGTCGGCGGGGCCTGTTGTCGTTGCTTTTGTTCTGGGCGATGGACTCGGCGGCGGCGGTGCGGATACGCGAGGCGGTCTTGGGGTACTGGCGGATGTTGTCGGCGTAGTCCGAGCTGGTGGCGTTGTAGATCTCGGCGTTGGCCGAGAGCGGGTTGACGGTGTTGTCCAGCTTCTGAAGATAGGCCTTGAGCGGCGCGGTCCAGAGCACGGGGATCCCGCAGTCGGTCAGCGGGTAGCGCTCCTGGCAGGTGGTGCAGACCAGGCACTTGTCAGCCACGGGCAGTCGCAGATCGGTCCACAGACCGGCCGGGCGATCACCGATGGACAGCGCCCCGTCGCCACAGGCAACGCACCGCATCAGGGACAACTGTTGGTCGGTGGGCAGGTTCATGGCGTGCCAGGGGTGATCGTGCCGGTTGGCCCTGTCCGGCGATTGTCTTTACCGCTATCGGTTGACCTTGAATCACGCTTGAACGACCCGTGCGACGGTCGGGCCCAGCTCACGCATGACCCCCCGCGTATCGACCACGAGTTTAGCGTGTTGGCCCACCATTGCCCAGTCATAGGCCGAGTGGTGCGTGCAGATGACCACGCAGTCGTAACCGGCCAGGGCCTTGGGGGTCAGATCGACGGACTGCATCTGCAGGTCGTGCTTACGCATCTTGTGCGAGGCCGGCACGTGCGGGTCGTTGAAGTCCACCTCGGCTCCCAGGTCCTGAAGCTTCTCGATGATCTCAAAGCTCGGGCTCTCGCGCACATCATCCACGTCCGGCTTGTACGCCAGGCCCAGCACCAGCAGCTTCGCGCCCTTGATCGCCTTGCCCGTGTCGTTGAGCGCCAGCATCGTCCGCTGCACCACGTAGTCGGGCATGCGATGGTTGATCTGCCCGGCCAACTCGATGAAGCGCGTGGTCTGGCCCTGCTCCTTGGCCTTCCAGGTCAGGTAGAAGGGGTCAATGGGGATGCAGTGCCCGCCCAGGCCCGGGCCGGGGTAAAACGCCTGGAAGCCGAACGGCTTGGTCGCCGCCGCGTCGATCACTTCCCACACATCGATGTTCATGTGCGTCAGCAGCACCTTCATCTCGTTGACCAGCGCGATGTTCACCGCGCGGTAGATATTCTCCAGGAGCTTGGCGGCCTCGGCGATCTCGGCGGAGCTGACGGGGATGACCTCCTTGATCGCCTTGCGATAGAGCGATACCGCGCGGTCGCAGCTCGCCTGATCCAGGCCGCCCACGAGTTTGGGGATCGTCTGGGTGTTGTGGCTCTTTCGGCCCGGGTCCTCGCGCTCCGGCGAATACGCCAGGAAAAAATCCTTACCGCACTTGAGGCCTGTCGCCTCCAGCGGCGGCAGCACGATCTCTCGCGTTGTGCCGGGGTAGGTCGTTGATTCGAGTACGACCAACTGGCCGGGCCGAAGCGTGCGGGCGATCAGTTGCGCGTTGTGCTCGACGTAGCTCAGGTCCGGGTCCATGTGTCGGCCAAGGGGCGTAGGCACACAGATAATCAGTGCATCGGCCTTGGCCAGTTCATCGCCATCGCACGTGACGCGGAAGCGATCGGCCGGGCCCTGGGACATGTCTTTCACGAGCGACGCGCCCAGGTGCTTGAGGTAGCTCTGGCCCTGCTTAAGCATCGTGATCTTCGCCGGGTCCACGTCGTAGCCGAGCACCTTGAACCCCGCGTCCCAGAAGGCGCGCAGGAGTGGCAGGCCGACGTACCCGAGGCCGAGGACGGCGACGGTCTGCGTGGAAGGATCAATGGACGGCAGGGTATGGGCGGTATTCAACGTTGGACCGGGGGGTTGGGGTATGAACGATGCAAAGCAACGATGATACCGCTCGGCTCTGAAGTGTGCGGCTAGTCCCCCCCCCCCTGCGAAAAGCCGTATTCAATGATTGCCCTACTTTTTTGCCTCGATGAATAAGCCCATCCCGTAATACTTGAACAGCCGCTTGATCAACCACCTTGGCCAGAGGTTCTTGGCGGTGGTCAGCAGCACGCCTCTGTGTCGTTGCCCCACAGCTCCTTGAAGCAGGTCGCCAAAGGAGAGCTGCGTACGAACGCTGACCTGTGAGAACTTCGCACACATCGCCTGCGCCTCTTTGACGGTATAGGCCTTCGTACCCGGACTCTCCAGGTGATTTGCATAGATATCGCTCAGCGATCGAAACGGATGTCCGGCTAACAATCCATACCGAGTCCACAATATGTAGTCTCCCCTGAAAAACCCCACACCCCTTGCCGTTCAAGCGATTTTGCTGTGGATAACCCGTCTGGATTTGCAAGGTTTGGCCCGATGCGCTTCAATTTGTTGCAATATCAGATTGCACCC
>JBGSTE010000355.1:0-3630 GCA_041736655.1 Phycisphaeraceae bacterium
CCGCCACCACCGCCGCCGCTACCGCCGCGGTTTTCACGCGGGCGGGCTTCGTTGATGTTGAGGGTTCGGCCTTCGAACTCCTGGCCGTTGAGGGCTTCGATCGCGGCCTTGGCGCCTTCGTCGTCCATGGAGACGAATGCGAAGCCGCGGGGGCGGCCGGTCTCGCGGTCGTTGACCAGGGCGACTTCCTGCACTTCACCGTAGTTGGAGAAGAGTGCATCGAGTGCTTCCTGGGTGGTCTTGAAGCTGAGGTTGCCTACGTACAATTTCATCGGGTAGCTTTCTTTCTTCGCGAGTGCCGGCTGGCTTGACGGTTGGTTTAAGCCTCTGGCCGGGACTCTGGTCTTGTGGGTGCTGACATCAGCACCACCATCGGGGTCTTTGGATGCTTGACCGCATCCGGGGAGGTGTCTACCGACCGGCACGATGCGCGGCGGGGGACACCACTAAAAACAAGAATTGTCGCTCGGTGCGGGGTTGACGTGTCTTTCAGTGATTTGCTCTAACAACCGGCGTTGCCTCTCAAGTTACCGAGCCCGGATTCATCTCATCTCGGGCGGGCACAGGGAATCGGGGGTTGTTGGTTCTATGGAAAACACGGGTGCAGAGGGCGGGATCAACGCAGGAGGACTGTTCGACTCGTGCGGACCTGAGATGCTTTCGATAGAAAAAGTCGGTTCTCCGAGGACGGGGGCTATCTGCGTCAGCAGCCAAAATGAAACACGATCCACGATCGTTACCTGGCGGCTTGCAGCCATCATAACCGATTTACCGGCCAAGGGAAGAGAAATGTTTGCAAATCCCGGTTTGTCGCCGCTGACTGAAAATGGATCAGGGCGATGGGCCTCCCGACCGTCGCGCGTCACACCCGAAGGCTCAGCGGGCCGTCCCAACATGCGCCGATAGCGGAGGGTCAGGAGCTTGCGGGGCCGGGAATTAAAACGCAACCTGCCCGCCGGTCAAACGCCGATACATTTTGGGCATAGAATACCCCTGACACGCCAAGTGGATCCCCCACGAACATGGCCGGCCCACGATCTGCCGATCAGATCATCCCTCGCCTGGCCCCCGAAAACGACTACGCGATGCAAGAAGAAACCGTCTCTGACGTCACTACGCCCGCCGAACTTCACAGCGCGGGGATCTATCCGCGTCTAATCAACCTGGGCGGCGTGACGATCCCCGTTGCCGGGCTGGTTGTCAGCCTCTGGCTCCTGTGGGGCACGCACTTTAACTGGATCTATCTTGGGATCCTGGTGGGTATGTACCTGGCCACGGGCTTTGGCATCACCATCGGCTACCACCGGCTGTTCACCCACCGCAGCTTCAAGACCCCGCGCTGGTTTGCGGCCGTGCTCGGGGTGCTGGGGTCCATGGCCATGGAAGGCTCGGTCCTCCAGTGGGTCGCGGTCCACCGCAAGCACCACCAGCACAGCGACGAACACGAGGACCCGCACTCACCGCACGCCTGTGGCGGGGGCCTGTGGGGCACGATCAAGGGCATGTGGCACGCCCACGTCGGCTGGGCCCTGGGCGACCGCGGTGGCGAAAACCTCGCGAGCTATGTGCACGACCTGCGAAAAGACCCGCTGATCGTCTGGGTCAGCCGGCTCTTCCCGCTCTGGGTCGGGCTGGGCCTGCTTGTCCCGGCCGTGCTCGGCGGGCTGATGACGATGAGCTGGATGGGCGTCCTGCTGGGCTTTTTGTGGGGCGGGCTCGTCCGCGTCCTGCTCGTGCACCACGCGACGTGGAGCATCAACTCCGTCTGTCACCTCTGGGGCAGCCGGCCGTACAAGAGCAACGACGAAAGCCGAAACAACCCGGTCTTTGGCATCCTCGCGCTGGGCGAGGGCTGGCACAACAACCACCACGCCTTCCCCACTTCCGCGCGGCACGGCCTGGCTTGGTGGCAACTGGACCTGAGCTACCTGGTCATCCTCGGCCTGTCCCGCATCGGCCTGGCCAGCAAAGTCAAGCTGCCCAGCCCTGAAACCATGCAGGAACGCCGGCTGGTCAAGTGACGCGCGAATCGCGCTGGTCACCGCACCTGCTGCCGCTACAATCCGGCCGGATTCTCGCGTTTTCTTCGAGGGACATTCCATGAAAACGACCTTCCTGCCCCTGGTTGTGCTCGGGGTTTTGCTGTTGGCCGCCGGTTGCGGGGATAACACGAGCAACGAATCTTCAGGCACCCACATCGACGGCAAGCCGGTGGTCTATACCACCAACTACCCGCTCTTCTACTTTGCCCAGCGCATCGCGGGCAGCGTTGCCGCAGTGCAGTTCCCGGAGATCGACGGCGACCCGGCCTTCTGGCAGCCCGAGGATGAGCAAGTCACGAGCATGCAGGCCGCGAGCCTGATCCTGATCAACGGCGCGACCTACGAGAAGTGGGCAACCACCGTCAGCCTGCCCAGCGCGAAAACCATCGATACCTCCGCCGGGTTTACTGATCGGTTCATCGCCATCGCCGACGCCGCGACGCACAGCCACGGCAAGGATGGCGAGCACTCGCACACGGGCACCGCCTTCACGACATGGATGGACTTTGACCAGGCCCGGCAGCAGGCCCTGGCGGTGCGTGACGCACTGATCGTCTTGTTGCCCGACCAGGCCGACACACTCAGCGCCAACGCCGACACCCTGCTGGCCGACCTCGCGAAGCTGGATACGGACATCCAGTCGATTGCCACAGCGATCGGCAATCGCCCGCTCGTCGCGTCGCACCCGGTGTACCACTACTTCGCGCGTCGCTACGCGCTGAACATCAAGCCCGTGCTCTGGGAACCCGAGACGGTGCCGAGCGCTGAAGAGGTGAATGTGCTGCAGGCGATCCTCGCGGAACACCCGGCCCAGTGGATGATCTGGGAGGGCGAGCCGGCCGCAGAATCCGTTGCGCTACTAAAGACGATCGGCGTCGGCAGCGTGGTGGTCGATCCCGCGGGCAATCGGCCAGACGCCGGCGACTGGCTGACGGTCATGCAGCAGAACGTGGCGAACCTCAAGAAACTGGCCCCGGGTTCTGCCGACTAAGGAGCGGGCGTTGATGTCGCTTTCTGTCCGCGCTCAACTGGCCGTTGTTCTTCTGCTGCTATTTTGCACTGGCCCGGCTGCTGCGCATCTTGAGCAGACCTTCGCCTGCTTTGTCTACATCGAGCCCTACGAGGTCCGCGTCGAGTTTGTCTCGACCCCCACCTCGCTCCGCATCCCGCTGACCTATGGCTTTGACGGGATTGACCCGGCCGAGCAGCAGGCCCTGGTGCAGGAAGCGGGCGTGAAAATGACCGGGGCTTTCGAGGTCCACGCCGACGGAGAACTGCTGACCTTCGAGCCTCAGCACGTCGGCTTTGTCACCAGCGACGAGGCGGACACGACGGTGGTGCCCGATCAGCGCGAGTTGATCCCGTTCTACGAAGCGCGCGTCTCGGGCATCTTCGTCTGTAAACGCAAGGATTTGCCGCGAAATATCGATGTCCGGCTGCTGATCTTCGAGGGTAAGCGATACCGCCCGCCGAGCCTGATTCCCGTGCAGATCGAGGTGCTCACCTGGCCCGCCGGGCGGTCGTCGGCCCGGTTCGAGTTCACTCGCGAAAGCCCGCAGCAGTCCTGGGCCTTGCCCGCCACCGCCGT
>JBGSTE010000418.1:0-1848 GCA_041736655.1 Phycisphaeraceae bacterium
TGGCCTGCTCGGGCGCGGGGGCATCGGTCGCGGCGCTGCTGTTTCGGCGTGGCTGGCGGTGGGTGCCGCTGGTCATGACCGCCGGCGGAATCTGGGCCTGCGTGCCCGATATGCCACGTGTTTTTCGCGAGGATTTCCCCAATCTGCAACTGGCCTCCTCGCTGGGCAGCAAAAGCCTCGAACGAACACTGCATCACCACGGCGACTGGTTTTTCTTCCACCATCAACTCGACGCCCAGCCCAGAGAGTTTGCGCTCCACGGCCTGGCAATTCTCCTGATGCTGTATACGATCTCGGTCTTCCTCCTGGCCCTCACGCACCGCCAGCCCAAACGCGTCGCGTTGAAAGATAAACCCCTGCAAGAAGTGAACAGCGAAGCCCAGCCCCCGCAGCCGCACAAGCACGCGGCGTAACCGCTTATTCATCCTGTCCTGACGGCAGAATCATCAGCGGCCCATAAACTCGGGGCGAAAATGCGGGGGCACCACTTCAGAGGCTTGGCGATCCAGCCGATGACGCCTTGGATCAATCGCTTGTGGCTCTCTGCGCTGTCAGGCCCGCGGGTGGATGATCTTAAGCGAGGGATACCGTTACACCCGAGCAACCGATTCCCAGGCCTGCCGCTGCGCGTCGGGTAACGTGAGAAAAGAACTAAGCGATGGATGAGAGCAACGCAGAGACCTGGCGATTTACCGCGAAGACCGGCCCGGCCGACAGCGTGTACCTCGTGCTGGACGGCATGACGACGCCCAGCCGGTGGATCCGCATGCAGGCCGACGCCGTCGAGCCCGGCGCCTGGATCGCCATCGCTCAGATCGCCCCGGGCCTGTCACGCGTCCGCTACTTCACCGCGGAGAACGGCTCCTACATCAACTGCGGCAACGCGGGCCTGATCGGCCAGCGCCTCTCCAAGCCCAGCCCGACGGTCAAGATCGAAGACTTCAGCTTCGCGGCTTCGGCGTAAATCACACCAAACGACACGGCCTTGCCGGGCAAGCCGAGGCTCTGTCGGAAAGCCATACGCTCAGGGGGACAGGCATTCTTGCCTGTCAATCGGCGAAGTCGAATCTGCATTCGGTTCAGTCCTGCGGACTGCTGACAGACAGGAATGCCTGTCCCCCTGAAGTTCTCCGAAAGGCCAAGATCGCTCAAAGCCCCGGCAGCCCCATGCCCCCCGCCGCTTCGCCGATGGTCTGCTTGAGTAGCTCCTGCGCCTTGAGCACCGCCGCGTTCATCGCCGAGGCGATCAGTTCTTCAACCATCGCGCGGTCCGCATCTGTGCCGACGCCCGCCAGCACCGACACCATCGCCGGGTCCACCTGCACCGCCAGCACCTCGAAGCGACCGTTCATCGTCACACGCACCGCGCCCGCGCCGCTGTCGGCCTCGACGGTCTTGTTGCCAAGCTCCGCCTGAACGCGATCGATCTTCTCCCGGATGTCGCCGAGGTTACCCATCAGGCCGGCGAGCTGCTTGAAGTTTTTCAGTTGGTCAAACATATTTAAAGCGTTCCCTTGTCATTCAAGCTCAGACGTGCATGATAGCTTGAGGCACAAGCCGTGAGCGATCCCGCGTTGTCACTCCTCTTCGCCCGGCGATCCGAATAATCCGCCCAGCGGGATCGGTCGGATCTGCATCTGGCTCAACGTGCCCGAGACGCGATAGGTCAACAGACCGTCCGTGACCGTGCTGAAGACCGAGCCGATGGCACCCAGCGACTCCTGCACCTTCTCCATCGGCCCGGCGTTGATGTTCATCTTGACCCGTTCATCGAAGTATAAAAGCCCGCTGCCACGCATCGCGTACCACGTGCCGACGATGTCCGCCTGGCTCAGGTACGCGTGGTCG
>JBGSTE010000425.1:0-29072 GCA_041736655.1 Phycisphaeraceae bacterium
GCCTCGCTGGCGGTCTTGAGGTGGCCGGCCATCTGCGAATTCTGCCCGGTGGCGACCAGTTGCATGGTCTTATGGCCGTGCTCGTCGAGCGCGGGCTTGAGCGTGAAGATGTCGTGCAGGTTGTAGTGGCCGTCTTCACCCAACGGCATGACTTCCGCGATCTGCGTGACCTGGCGGAACCCGCCGACCTGCCGAACCAGGTGGACGACCACGTCGATGGCCGAGCTGATCTGGCTGCGCAGGGCGGACAACGGCAGCTCGACTTCGCTCATCAGCGCCATCGTTTCCAGGCGGTTGAGCGTGTCAAAGGCGTTGTTGGCGTGCAGCGTGCCCATCGACCCGCCGTGGCCGGAGGTCATCGCCTGGATCATGTCCAGCGCCTCTTCGCCGCGGACTTCGCCGATGATGATGCGGTCCGGCCGCAGACGCAGCGAGGACTTGAAGAGCTGCCTGATCTTCACCGCGCCCCGGCCGAACTGGTCGGCAGACTTACTTTCCAGCGAGATCAGGTGCGGCTGTTGCAGTTGAAGCTCGGCTGAGTCTTCGATGACCACAATCCGCTGACCTTCGGGGATAAAGGCGGAGAGCGCGTTCAGCAGCGAGGTCTTGCCCGAGCTGGTACCGCCGGCGACGAGCGTGTTCTGCTCGTTATTGATGGCGATCTTCAGGAACTCGGTCGCGGCCGGCGTGATCGAGCCGATGTGCGTGAGCCAGTCGATATCGAGCATCGTCTTGGCGAACTTGCGGATCGTCATCGCCATGCCAAAGCGGGCGCAGGGTTCCTTGGCCACGTGCACGCGTGAGCCGTCGGGCAGGCGGGTATCGACGAGCACATCTTCATCCGCGATCGACTTGCCGGTGAATTGGAGGATATTGTTGACCGCGGCCTCGTAGGCCTCGATGTCCGCGAACTTCGCATCGGTCTTGTGCAGCCTGCCCTGCTTCTCGATGTAGACCTCCTGGTAGTTGTTGACCATGACCTCCGCGACCTGCGTATCCTGCAGATACGGGAGGATCGGCTTGAGGTAGTGCTCGATGGTGCGCTGGAAAAGGGCGGGGTCGGTCATGGTGATAGTGTAAACACCGGCACCCCAACGCGCATTTTCGTGCAGTTGAAATGACCCCATTGCAAGGTTGGGGTTCTTCCTGTGATACACTTGAACAGTCAGGGTCACGGAGCAGCCCGATGCACGCGATACATCTCACCGGTGACGCGCTCTGGTCGCGGATGGAGCGGGCCGTGGAAAAAGTACAGCAGCGCCTTCGGCGGGCGGTCGCCGCGATCCAGTCGGTCGCCGTGCCCTACGCGGTGGTCTGCGGGCACGCGGTACGCGTGTGGGTTTCACAGGTCGACGAGGCCGCGGTCCGTAACACCAAGGACGTGGACATCCTGATCCGCCGGGCAGACCTGGAAACGATCAAGCCAGCCATGGAGTCCGCAGGGTTTGTCTACCGCGAAGTGGCGGGTTTGCCGATGTTCCTCGACGGCCCCGACGGAAGCCCACGCGAAGCGGTGCACCTGGTTTTCGCCGGCGAACAGGTCCGTGATGACGAACCGCAACCGAACCCCACGCTCGATCACGCGGCCTCAGTCGCAGAGTTCATGACGCTGCAGCTCGACACGCTCGTGCGGATGAAGCTCAATTCGTTCCGCCTCAAAGACCGCGTGCACCTGATCGACATGCTCGATGTCGGGTTGATCGACGCGACGTGGGTCAATCGCCTGCCGACGGCACTGGGTGAACGTTTGCAGCAGTTGATCGATAATCCGGATGCTTAGGCTTGGTCAAAACAGTGAGGGGGACAGGCATTCTTGCCTGTCAGCAGGCCGCAGGCCTGATTCAACTACTAATTCGGCTCCGCCGAATGACAGGCAGGAATGCCTGTCCCCCTCATGATGTTTGATTTGACGCGCCTTACGCCGCCGCCTTGCCACGCTTAAGCTGCGCCCGGCGTCGGCCGACGGTCCGCTGCTCTTCATTCATCCGGCGGTCCGGCGCGGCGCTGATCTTCTGCACCAGTTCGATCGGGTCGTTGGCCCACAGGTCGGCGCCGATTTCCTCGGCCAGTCCGTCGGCCCGATTAAACACGCCGCCGCCGACGATGATCTGCAGGTTCGGACACGAGCCCAGGTCGTGCAGATAATCAATCAGCACACGCGTCTCGGGCACGGTCGCGGGGATCGCGCCGAACACGATCAGCTTGTCGACCTTGAGCTCGCCAAGCTGCGCGACGATCTCGTCGTTGCTGATGCCCCCGCCGGTGAAGTAGACCTGATAACCGTCTGCTTCGAGGAGGTCAGCGGCGAGCTGGCCGGCGAGTTCTTCGGATTCTTCCGCGCCGCAGACGACCAGGCAGCTCACGCCCCGCGAGGCCCGCTGGGGGTAGCGGATCTGGAGCTGGTCGGTGATCGACCGCATCAGGCGGGTGGCGTAGTTATAGGACAGTCGGGTGATCTGGTCGTTTCGCCGCATGGTCTGCAGGGCGTCGAGGGTCGGCCAGATGAGGTTGGAGGCGATGGTCTGGGCCGGGCAATCCGCAGCGAAGACCTCGTCCATGATGGCCCTTGCGCCGGGGCGGTCGCCTGAGATCAGGCAGGTGTAGAAGCGTTCCAGGATCGCGTTACGTCGGCTCGACATATACAAGCACTCCGCAGGTTGGCCCGTAAGGGGCAGGGTTCTCATCCGTGTCAGGTCAGGTTGGGGTCGGCTTCCTGCCCGACGCCCATTGCGTACTGGGTTCATCGGGGTGTGGCACCTCTTTGCAAGACTCGTCGGTTGGCAGGCGGTGATCGGACCTGTCTAAGGCCGATAGCGCAGCCGACCGAGCACGGCATTTCGCTCCAGCCACAATTCAAGGATTCATCACCGGCCAAGTCACGCGCCAGCGCGATAAACTGAGTAACGATTGTGCCGATTGAACCGGCTGTAACGTCTGGTGACTGTATTCGTGTGGAGAACCGCCATGAACCTGCTCAAGTTGATCGCCCATCCGCTGCTGGCCCTTCTGCTCGTGCTCGCGCCGCTATCGGGCTGTACGACCAATACGGCGACCGGCCGAAGCCAGTTGCTGGCGATGTCGTGGGAAGAAGAGGTGCGGATCGGCGCGGAAGCCTCGCCGGAGTTTATCCAGCAGGGCGGCGGCGAACTGCCGGATGAAAAGGTTCTTGCCTACGTCCGTGAACTCGGCGGAAGGCTCGCGGCCGAGAGCGAGATGCCGGATATCGAATGGGAGTTTCACGTCTTGGACTCGCAGGTGATCAACGCCTTCGCGTTACCGGGCGGCAAGGTCTTCATGAGCCGGGGGTTGATGGAGAAGATGACCAACGAGGCGCAGCTCGCCGGCGTGCTGGGCCACGAGATCGGGCACGTTACCGCGCGGCATGGCAACGAGCGGATGACCCAGGCGCTGGTGGCGCAAGGTGTCATCCTCGCGGTTGGGATCGGCGGGGCGGTGAGCGATAACGAGTGGATGCAGGTCTTGGGCGTGGGCACGGCCGTGGGCGGGCAGTTGTTCCTGCTCAAGTACAGCCGAAGCAACGAGTCTGAGGCCGACGCGTTGGGCGTGCGTTATATGGCCCGGCTCGGATACAACCCCGTCGGCCAGGTCCAAGTCATGGAGATCCTGCGTGCCGCCGGCGGCGGGGGCGGTGGGCCCGAGTGGCTTGCAACCCACCCCGCGCCCGAAACGCGGATCAAGGACCTTGAGAGCCTGATCCTCAAAGACTACCCCGGCGCCACTGCGATCCCGCCGGTGTACGTCATGCGCGAGGCCGAGTTCAAAGCAAACATCCTCGAACCGCTGAGCAAACTCCCACCCGCCAAGCACGGCGCGTCCGCGTTCATCGGCCCCGACGAGATCGAAAAGATCGCAGGCATCACCTGGCAGCAGGCGACGCACCGCAACTGCGACTGTCACGCAGTAGTTAAGTAAGTGATTCTAATATAGCCGCGACGCTACGCGTCGCCGGTGCAAACGCATGTTCATGAATCGATGACCCTTCGCCTGCGAGGCGTAGCGTCGCGGCTATCATCACTTCACGTGACGCACGCTGAACAACAACCCGACAACCCCGCGTGGACCGACGCCGACCTGTCCGAGAACCCGCACATCGCAGCCGACAAGGCCTTGCGCGTGCAGAAGATGTTCTCGGCCATCGCGCCCAGCTACGACCTGAACAACCGCGTGCACTCGCTGTGGCGTGACCAGGCGTGGCGGAAGGCGGCGGTGAAGATGGCAGGTCTTAAGCCGGGTGAAGATGTTGTGGATGTAGCGTGCGGGACGGGTGATTTATCGATCGCGTTTGCACAAATGATCGCACAGGGCCATGTCACGGGCATCGACTTCACGTACGAAATGCTGCCGATTGCAAGGCGGAAAGCCGCAAGTACGACTCTCCCCAACATGCGTGCTCGCAAACCTGTTTTCGTCGACAGCGTGACGAGCTTCATGCAGGGCGACGCGATGAACCTCCCGCTGCCCGATGCGTGTTGCGATGTCGTGTCGATCGCGTTTGGTATCCGCAACGTCGCCGACCCGGCCAAAGCCATGCGCGAGTTTGTCCGCGTGCTTCGGCCCGGCGGCAGGGTGATCGTGCTCGAGTTTTCGCTGCCGAAGAACCCGGTGCTGCTCGCTGGCTATAACTTCTATTTCAAGAAGATCATGCCACGCACCGCGACGCTCATCGCCGGCGACAAGAGCGGGGCGTACAAGTACCTGCCCAAGAGCGTCAACACCTTCATCGATCGCCAGGGCATGACGCAGATGATGGCCGACGCGGGCCTGACCGACATCACGCTCAAGCCGATGACCTTCGGCATCGCGGTGTGCTACCGCGGCGTCAAGCACCATTGATATAGGACTCACTTGTGCGCTGGCGACCGACATCATCCCGCCAAAGGCCGTTTGACCAATAAGCCATAGGCGAAACCGGCATCGGTCAGCGCCAGTCCCGCGTCTTGGATCAGGTCCAAATAAGGTGTAAGGGCATCAGGCATGGTTCGCTCTCCCAAAGGTTGCCGCCGGTGGGCGGGTCTGTGGTTTGCCGATCCGGTCCCTGGATGCTAAAGTCCTCGGTTCTCAGCACGGGGCGTAGCGCAGCTTGGTAGCGCGCCACACTGGGGGTGTGGAGGTCGCAGGTTCAAATCCTGTCGCCCCGATTGTGCAAGAAGCCCACGCTTACAAGGCGTGGGCTTCTTTCATTTACACAGGTTTACGATCCGATACGCACCTGAGTCCGGGCCAGCCCGATCCGCCAGCGGTCAGGCTGCCGGTCTTCCGGGCTGGGGGACTCTCAGGCTCAGACCTGCGAGGTGCACTGCGGGCAGCGGCTGGCCTTGAGTGGGATGATCGAGCAGCACTGCGGGCATTCCTTGGTGGTCACCGGTGCCGGTGCGGCCGTGGGCTGTTCCCGCTTGAGCTTGTTGATCGTGCGGATCATCATGAAGATGCAGAAGGCGACGATGATGAAGTCCAGCGTCGTGTTGATGAACATGCCGTAGTTGATCGCCACCGCCGGCAGCGCCTCGACGCCCTGGGCCGGGTCGGCAAGAACTTCTTCCCGCAGCACGACTTTCAGGTCGGCAAAGTCGACATTGCCCAACGCCATGCCGATCGGCGGCATGATGATGTCGTTGACCATCGATGAAACAATCTTGCCAAAGGCACCGCCGATGATGATGCCCACCGCCATGTCGATCACGTTGCCACGAACCGCAAACTCCTTGAACTCTTTCAACATACTCATGACCATGCTCCAGTCGGGGATAGGGGACTCTCTCTCCTTCACGCTACGCAGGCCCCGGTGGAGAGTTGGGGTATTGTCCGGATTACTTGCACGCCGTCAAGCTCACTGAAAAGCCACGCTGAATCTGCTAAATGAAAGTCTTCAGGTGGGACGTTCATTCAGTCTCGCGCCTGCATCTTTCAGGACGCAATGTCTGCATGAAAGAGTTCAGCCTTCAAGCCTGTCTCAGTGTGCCTTGAAAGTTCAAGCCTGTCTCGTAACGATTCAACTCAAGTGACATGCAAGCAGGGCCTGCGCATGATCAGGCACCTTAACGCCCGATAAACGGTTGTCATCCAGACACAGCTTCACCTGGCCGCCCACGATCGTCGCGAGCGCCCGGCCCTTGACCGGCAAGCCGTCGAACGGGCAGTTACGGCTCTTGCCGGCAAACTGGTTCACGTCGATCGTCCACGCCGCGTTCGGATCAATCACCGTCACATCCGCATCGCCGCCGACCGCGAGTTGGCCCTTGCCGGATAGCCCGCATAGTTGGGCGCCGTTGATCGTCATCAGCTGGATCAGTTTCGCCCAGTCGACGACGCCCGGCTCGATGAGCGCTTTGATGTAAAGCGCCAGCGCACACTCCAGGCCGATGATCCCGTAAGGAGCGGCCGCGAACTCACGTTCCTTGGCCTCGCGGGTGTGCGGGGCGTGATCGGTGGCAAGGATCGAGATCGTGCCGTCGGCCACGCCTTGCAGCAGCGCATCGATGTCGCGCTGGGTACGCAAGGGCGGGTTCATCTTCGCGTGCGTGTCGTAGTTAGCGCAGGCTTGTTCAGTGAGCAACAGGTGGTGCGGGCTGACTTCGCCGGTGACTCGGCCAAGTCCGGTGGCTGCAAACGCATCGCGCGGGGCGCTACCCTGTTCGACGGCCTTTTCATAGCGCGTGCGTGCTTCACGCAAGAGGGCGACGCCGCCGGCGGTGGTCATGTGCTGAGCGTGCCAGCGTGCGGCGTACTTGAGCGACTGCGCGATCATGATGTCGCGCGCGATCATCAACTCTTCGGCCAGAGCAGGCCAACCGGAGAGCCCGAGCTTACTCGCCAGCGGCCCGGCATTCATCGCGCCCCCGCCGAGCTCCGGGTCTTCGCAGTGCTGCATGAACACCTTGCCGGTCATCGCGATGTAGCGGAGGGCCTGCTGCATGACCTTGGCCGAGCCTACCGGTGCGCCGTCATCGCTGAAGCCCACTGCGCCGGCCCGGGTCATCAGGCCGATCTCCGCGAGCTCTTTGCCCTCGCGATGTTTGGTCGCTGCGCCGACGGGGTAGACGTTGGCGAGGTTGGCACGCGCGGCCTGCCGGTAGACGAACTCGATCATCGAGTCGTCGTCGATCGCCGGCACAGTGTTAGGCATGCAGCAGACGCTGGTGAATCCCCCGGCCACGGCCGCGGCCGCGCCGGTGGCGATCGTCTCGCGTTCTTCCTGTCCCGGCTCGCGGAAGTGCACGTGCACGTCGATCAACCCGGGGCAGACGATACAGCCGCTGGCGTCGAGTGTCGGCCCGTCGGGCCTGGACACCTTGCCAATGGAGACGACTTTGCCGTGTTCGAGGACCAGGTCTGCAACCTGATCGATGCCGTGGGCCGGGTCAATGAACCGGCCGCCTGTGAGGGTGAGCTTGGACATGCCGACAGCATAACGCAAGCACAGATGTTCCATGAAGACCCGATACGGCCGAAATCGACGCCGGCGGCCTGATGCGGTTATTCTGGGCTGATTCTGCTGATAAGCGATTCACGCCGAATCTGTAGACCTTCAACAGCCATGAGGTAAACATGATGCATCACCGTCTGCTGACACTGCTCCTAAGTATGTTCGCTGCGACCCTTGGGTGTACATCAAGCGCCTTGGCCGCCGATCGCCCGCCGAACATCGTCATTATCTTCACCGATGACCAGGGCTACGGCGACCTGTCGTGCTATGGCAACCCGACGATCCACACGCCCTACCTTTACTAGATGGCCGGCGAAGGCATGAAGCTCACGAATTTTTATGTCTCTCTGCCCCTGTGCTCGCCCTCACGCGCGTCGCTGCTGACCGGCTGCTACGCCAAGCGCGTCAACATGCACAAGCATGTCATTTTTCCGCAGCACGACTACGGCCTGCACACCGACGAGTGGACGATCGCCGACATGCTCAAAGACCGCGGCTACGCCACGATGTGCATCGGCAAGTGGCACCTGGGCCATCGCCCGGGCCTGATGCCAACCGACCAGGGCTTTGACCAGTACTTCGGCGTGCCGTACTCCAACGACATGTCCACCTTCCACCGCAAAACAAGCGACAACTACAAGTTCAACCTGCCGCTGATGCGCAACAACGAGGTCCTCGAATGGGAACCGGACCAGCACCTGCTGACTAAAAAGTTCACCGACGAAGCAACGCGATTCATCAAGGAAAACAAGGACAAACCCTTCTTCCTCTATCTGCCGCACTCGATGCCGCACATCCCGCTCTACGCCTCGAAGGACTTTGAGGGTAAGAGCAGACGCGGGCTCTACGGCGACGTCATCGAAGAAATCGACTGGTCCGTGGGCCAGATCCTTAAGTCACTCAAAGACAACGGTGTGGATGAGCAAACGCTGGTGATCTTTACGTCCGACAACGGGCCTTGGAAGCCGCATAAACAAAACGGCGGCTCGGCCGGCCCGCTGCGCGGCGGCAAGGGAACCAACTACGAAGGCGGCCAGCGCGAGCCCTTCATCGTTCGCTGGCCGGGCAAGGTGCCGGCGGCGACAGTGTGCGATGACCTGACGCGCTCAATCGACCTTTTGCCGACAATCGCCCAACTCACCGGCGGCAAGCTGTCAACGAACAAGATCGACGGCGGCTCGATCGCGGGCCTGCTGTTGGGTCAACCCGATGCCAAACCGGCCAGCGATACGTTCCTTTACTACACCAGCCAGGGCGAGTTCGCGGGCATCCGCAAGGGCGACATGAAGCTGCTCTTTGCCGGCAAAGAGGCCGAGGGCGGACCCTATCTTTACAACGTCGCGACGGACATCAGCGAGGAATGGGACTTGGCCAAGCAGAACACCGATCTTGTTGCAGAGCTCAAGCTGTTGGCTATTGAGATGGACGCGGAGATCACCGCCAACGCCCGCCCGGTGCGGAAGGTTGAAGCGACGCTGTGGGACTGGCCCCGCCGCGACAACCAGTAGCCAAGCTCAGGCGTGCGATCTATTCATCCACGACGGCGGGCAGCGATGATCAGTCCCCCAAGCAGCAACGCGACAAGCGACGCTGGCTCGGGCACAATCACTGCCCCGCCCGGGCCGGTGAAGGCGGCGAAGGCGATGCCGAAGTCCGCGTCGTCGACATCGCCGTCGGTGTCGAGGTCAGCGGGTGATTCGGTGATACCACCGGGCCCGGTGAAGGCGGCAAACGCGATGCCGAAGTCCGCGTCGTCGACATCGCCGTCGTTGTCGAGGTCTGCGGGGTTGGCGATGATGATGGCGTGGCCGGTGATGGCGACGTTGTCGAAGTAGGTTTGCTGGTCGGTGTTGGTTGGGTCGCCGCCGGTGAAGGAGATGCGGATCGTCGCCGATTCGCCGGGCAACAACTCGTTGTCGGTGAGGGTGGCGAGGTTCAGGTCAAAGTCGTCATGGTCGGTGGGTCCTGTAGCGCCGAGGATGTCATCGAGCGTACCGCTGGCGATCGTGCCAAGGGTGATGTTGCCTGCGATGACTTCGACCAGCCAGTTCTCCGGCGAGTTGCTGCGTTTACGTTTGGCGTCAAAGTGGAAGCTGCTGAGCGCCAGCGCATTTTCACCGGCGGTGATCGTGAAGCTCAGTGAACCGTCGCCGGTGATGCCGATGTAGGTGCCTGTTCCCGCTGAGGCGGTGGAGGTGCTGGCACCGGTGACTAACGAGCCGTAAGTTCCGTCATTGGAGGCCGCCGCATTACTCTCGCGCCAGTCGCCGGTCTCGGTTGCGGTCCCGCTTGCGCCGAAGTTGGCGACCGTTGCATTCTCTGATCCGCTGGCCCAGCTGCTCCAGCCCAGGAGGAGGTCGCCGGGCTCGATAGGCGGCTGGGGCAGCGAGGCGTTGGCGGTGATTTTTGCGCCGGTGACAAAGAGCATGCCGTCGTCCTGAGGGATGCCGGACCCGGTGTACATGCCCCAGCGGAAGGCAGACTCGCCGGAGGGCCGACTGAACTGGCCGGCACCCTGGAAGACGCCGTTGAAATAGACCTGGTAGTCCAGGCCGTTATCGTAGACGGTGATATCAAACGCCTCACCGACCATGTTCGTGCCCATGACCAGGTCTGCGCCGACGCGGCGGTTGAGTGTCACGCTGCCGTTACTTCCCATGCCGATCTGCACTGACCAGTCGTTGATGTCGTTCTTGGCCTGGAAGATCGCAGCGCTGATGGGCTTGATGATGGTGTAGGTCGCTTCCCACTTGTACCAACCGTCGCCGAACTTCCACTTATTGTTGGGTGCGAACGCCTCGATCCGCGCGGCCGCCGGTCGGTCGTTGCGGACATTTTCTTCGCCTTCAAAGAGGCGGAAGACCTGGGTCTTGCCGTCCTGCTGGTACCAGCGAGACCACTTGCTGAAGTCGCCGGAGGTCACGCTTGAATTGCCCAGGGTATGGATGCGCAGGCCGCTGGGGATCGGGTTGTTGGCGTTGGGCCCGACCTCGACGAGCGCGTTGACGACGTTGATGGTCGAGCCGGTGACGCCGGCGGTCGACGTCACACCGACCGGTATGGCGTTGGAGTCAAGCAACTGCTGCCAGGTCGGGTCGGTGCCGGTCTGCGTATAGAGGGTGTTGACGTCGACCGCAAAGGCCCAAGGAGCAGCGATCAGACCAGCCAGTGCGGACAAGGCAATACTCTGGAACTTCATGAATATCTCACGGTACGACCGGCCTCGCGTTACGCTCCGGTCCAAGGGGTGGGCTAGCGAACAATACTATCACAGGATCATTCTAAAGCATGGAATCTTAGGCATGAATCAGCGAATCAATAAGGATTTCACTGTCTTTCAAAGAAGCCTGCCGAGACCGCTGCAAAGGCCGAAACAGTGGTCCCGTCAAGTTTCCGGGTCGTATTCCGTACCTTCTTAGCGCTCAGGACCGGCTTCGGGGGGCTCTTTATTTATCGAACTGGATGACGAGCTAGTCCCGCACCGATATCGTCGGCGTCGCCTGGGCCAGTTCAATCTCCACCGCGGCGACCTGCTGCGTGACCGCACTTGCCAGTGCGTTGAGTTCGCTGGCCAACTGGTCGTCGGCGGTGAAGTTCGCGGTCGGGTCGCCGGCGTCGGCGTTTCGGCGGAGGTTGGTGTTGATCGGGATCGTGCCGAGCATCGACAGACCCTGCTGGTGAGCGAGCATCTGCGCGCCGCCCTTACCAAAGAGGTCGTATTCTTTGCCGTCGTCGCCGATGAAATAGCTCATGTTTTCAACGAGCCCGAGCACCTCGATGCCTAACTGCCTGAACATCGCGATGGCACGGCGGGCGTCGTCCTGTGCGACCTTCTGCGGCGTACATACCACCACCGCGCCGGTCAGCGGCAGCAGTTGTGCCATCGTCAGCGGAACATCTCCGGTTCCGGGCGGCAGATCGATAATCAAGTAGTCCAGTTCGCCCCAACTGGTCTGTGTGGCGAGTTGTCGAAACGCACCGTGGGCCATGGGCCCGCGCCAGATGAGTGCGTGGTCTTCTTCAACCAGTGAGCCGACGGACATGGCTTTGAGGCCGTGCACGTTGTAGGGGATGATCATGTTGCCCACGGCCTTGGGCGGGTAGGCGTCGGTGCCGAGCATCGTGGGGATCGACGGGCCATAGATGTCGCCATCGAGTAACCCCACGGCATGTCCCTGCCTGGCAAGGGCGACTGCGAGATTAACGGCGATGGTCGATTTGCCCACGCCGCCCTTACCGGCACCGACGGCGATGATGTGCCGGATGTCCGGCAGGGGGTTGCCCTGGCGGGCGGCGTCCTGCGGGTTCTGCTGCTGATTCGGCTCGGTGGGCGGCTTGGCTTTGACCGGCTGGGCGGTGGCCAGGCCGGTGGAGAATTCGATCTGGACGCCGGTCAGGCCAGGCAGGTTTGCGAGGGCGTTTTCGATGTCCTGCTTGATTCGGCTGCGGATGGGGCCGGTGAGCGTGTCAAGTCGGATACCGATCTGGGCAACGCCTGCGGGGGTGATTTCCGCGTGGCGAACCCGGCCAAGGGAAACGAGGTCGCGGTGCAGTTCGGGGTCGTTAACCCGCTGCAGGGCGGCGAAAAGGGCGTCTGCCGTCGGAGGCTGGGGCATGGGGCGGTTCTGTTCGGGCATGGGTTAAAGCCATCTTAGGGCCGGTAGGACGCCGGTGCAGCGTTTAGAGGAATTGATTTCGGGACCGGATGCAATAGCGGGCGTGGCGGGGCGTTAGTATGGGAGTTGGACTGGTGGCGGCAGCGTGTCGCCCGCGACCGACGCACTCCTTCACAGGAAACGACCCATGAAGACCTCGACCCTGCTTGCGTTTACGACCGCCGCTCTGCTGGCCACCGGCTCAGCCTTTGCCTGCCCGAAGAAGGAAAAGAGCCCTTCCTCGCCCGGCCAGGAAGAAGGCGTGTACGAAGTCCTCGCCCCGAAAAAGGACGCCCAGAAGCCCTGCCCTAAGAAAGACGGCGCCGGCAGCGTTGAAGAATCATACGAAGTGGCCGACAAGCCCGAAGGCGAGCGGCCCCAGCGCCCCGAAGGCGAACGGCCCAAGCGTCCTGAAGGCGAGCGTCCCGGCCCCGGCGGCCCCGGCCCCGAAGGCATGCTCCGCGGCCTGGACCTGAGCGACGAACAGAAGGAACAGGTCAAGACGATCTTCGAAGCATCACGCAAGGCCGCTGAAGCCGTCCGCGCAGAAGCCAAGGCCGCTGCTGAAGCCGGTGAAGAAGTCAACCGCGAAGAAGTCATGAAGAAGATGCGCGCCATCCACGAAGGCGCGATGAAGCAGGTCTACGACGAAGTGCTCAATGCCGAGCAGAAGGCCAAGCTCGACAATCTCCGCGAAGAGCGCGAAAAGCGCGAAGCCGAACGCAAGAAGAACGGCGGCGAAGAAGGCGATCGCCCGCGTCGTCGCCCCGGCGGCGAAGGTGCAGGCGAAGGCCCCCGCAAGGGCGGCGATGACCTGGACCTCTAAACCAGCCTGACGGTTCACCATCCAACGCAATCAAAAATAAAAACCGCCCGGGTTAGCGCCCGGGCGGTTTTATTCTTAAGGCCACATCCTGCAAGCAACTTACTGCACCAGCCCCTTGGTCATTCGCATGAACGCGGTCTCGAGGTTGATGGTTTCTTCTTCCAGTCGCATGAGTCGGTAGCCGTCGTGGACCAGGCGTGATGCGATGTCGGCCGCGGTACGGTTCTCGTCGAGTGAAACCTTGAGCACCGCTCCGCCGCGCTCGACGCTGATGACGCCCTGCATCTGGCGCAGGGTGTCCGCGGCGGCGTCGGGCCGATCGACGGTGACGTTGACGATGTTGCCGGTGCGGGCGCGCAGGAGCATCTCCTGCGTGGTGCCGATGAATTTGAGTTCGCCCTGTTCGATGATGCCGACCTTGTTGCACAGGTCTGCGAGTTCCAGCAGGATGTGCGAGCTGATGAGGATCGTCTTGCCCATGCGGTGCAGCTCCTTCAAGAGCTCACGCATCTCGATGCGGGCCCGCGGGTCAAGGCCCGACGCCGGCTCGTCCATCAGCAGCACCTTCGGGTCGTGCAATAGCACGCGCGCCACCGACAGGCGCTGCTGCATGCCGCGCGACAGCGAGTTGACGTCCGCGTCGGCCTTGTGGGTCAGGTCGGTCAGTGAGAGCACGTCGTCGATGACCGCCTTGCGCTGCTGGCCGTTGATGTTGTACGAGGACGCAAAGAACTCGAGGTATTCCTTGACGACCATGTCTTCGTAGCTGCCGAAGAAGTCGGGCACGTAGCCGATGATGGCGCGGACCTGCCGGGCGTTGACCGGGCCGACGGTCAGGCCGTCGATGCGTGCCTCGCCCCATGTGGGCTTGAGCAGGGTCGAGAGGATTTTGATGGTCGTCGTCTTGCCTGCACCGTTTGGCCCGATGAAGCCGAAGGCGTCGCCCTGCTCGATGACGAGATTGAGGTTGGACAGCGCGATGAGCTCGCCGTAGCGCTTGGTGAGGTTGATGGTCTGGATCATTGCCATGGTGTTGGAGCCTTTAGCCGTTAGCCTTTGGCCGTTAGCCCTAAGCAGGAAAATTCGAGCCGTGTCGCTTGGGGCTAAAAGCTAACGGCTAACCGCTGACGGCTCCACTAAAAATCATAAATCCATCGCACTACCGTCCAGCCCTCGGAGTCGACAGCCTGTCCGTCGATGGTCATGGGCACGGGCGACGGGCCGCTGCGCAGGTGGCCGATGAGGATGATGCGCCTGCCGGTGATGAGCTTGGTGAGGTCGGTGTCGCGGACCAGCGACCGGCTGTAGGTGTTGTAGTCGCCTGAGCCAAAGCCTGGGAAGCTGCTTTGTACTTCGTAGACCGGCGGGGGCAGGGCGTCGAAGAAGCTGAGCAGGATGAGGTCTTTGACGATTGTGGAATCGCTTGCGGAATTGGATGTTATACCCTGCTCCGTATATGGGCCCAGGTATCCTTCGTTGTTCCAGTCGCGTTCCTTGAGGCTGTTGTTGGGCGTGATCCAAAGCGCTGTGTAAAACTGGACCGACGCGGGTAGCGCCAGCGGCGTGTTGGGCTGCCATACGGCTTCGTTATTGGCGTCGCGGTACTCATAGACCATCGGCCGGCCGGGCGGAAAGGGGTTGCCCGGTGGCGTGGCCTGTTGAGCGCCGCCGGGGCAGAAGATGATCTTGACATCGGTCAGCGGGCCGGGGAAGCGATGGGTGATCGTGCCGGCGGGCAGGCCGTTGTTAGCAAGGCGAAGCGCCGCGGTAGGCATGAGCCAGGGCCGGGGCATCGCGTCGCTGGGCGCGGTGATCTGCCCGAGGTAATCAACGATCATCGACTTGGTGGTCGAACGCATCGGCACATCGAGCGTGCTCGGCCCACTTGCGTCAAAGGTGTAGCTCTGCTGGTCGGGATAGCCCGGCGAAGCAGCGGCAAGCGTAAAGCCCGGGCTCGAGAGCACGTTCACGCCGTCCATGCGCGACAGGCCCGCGTTGTCGGCCGGGACCGCGATGTTGGCGTTGGTAAAGCTCGGGATCAGGATCGATTGCCAGGAGTGGGCGTGGACGATGTTGGTGTTGCCGTCGATATCGAGCACGGTGAAGTGTGCTGCCGAGCTGGTCGCTGGCCGCATCACCCATGCACCACCCCACGCGATGACGGAGAACAGCGCGACGATGCCGGTGAAGAGCACCCAGCTATGCCTGTCGTAGCCCCGACTTCGCAGGAGGTTGGGAAAGGTCAGCGCCGCAGCGATGGCATAGATAATGAACAGGATGAACGCCAGACCCACGGCCGGGCCGGTGTCGCGCTGGCGTGCGACCTTGGAAGCGATCCAGGTGCCCAGTTCGTGGTGCTGGGCGTTCTTGGCTTCGTAGTACTGATGCGCGGTCTGCTGGTTCTCGAACTCGCTGGGTGGCAGCAGTTGGCCGATCTTGCTGCCGCGCCAGTTGAAGATGCGTGTCCAGACTTTGTGCAGGGCAAAGGCGTCGATGGACTTGAGCACGGTCGGGTCGCTGAGGTCGATGCCCACGAGCGTGACCTGTCCAAAGCCGTAGCGCCGGCCGACGATCAGCGGTCGCAAATCCTGCGGGCTTGGGCTGCTGCTACCGGTTGCCAGATCGACCTCGCCCATGGCCGTGTAGCCGGGGGCGTTACTTAGATCAAACCAGAGCATCGGCACCGGCGCGGGCTTGGGGCTCGTTGGCAAAACGCCAAAGATTGAGAACGGCGGCAGCGCCTGGGTCTGAACAATCGCACTTGGCTTAAGCGGCTCGATCAGGTCCGACAGGCCCGAGTCCGCGCTGGTCCACTGCTGGCCGCCATAAGGCAACACCAGCACCAGGTGCCCGCCGCGGTAGACCCACTCGCGCAGCGCTCGCTTGGTCTGATCGGACATGAGCGTGCTCGTCGGCTCGCCGCCTTCGACCGGGAACCACACCAGCGACGACAGACCATCGAGCCCATACCAGCGGTCCGGCAGGGTCTGGATATTCAGCCCGCGTACCAGGCGCAGTTGTTCGTGCTGCGTTGACCAGCGTGTCCACGGATCAAGCCCTAGCCCCTTGAACCCGCACAGGCCCACGAGGTTGACCGACGACTCGACGATGCTGCTGGAGGAAAGCTGTAGCTGCACCTGCTTGAGCAGTTCACCGGATTGGGTCGCTACCGCCTGAAAGACCCATGTCTGGTCGGGGCGGGTGGACATCGGTGGGTTGGCGTAAAGCCAGACACTCGTAGGCCGCTGGGGCGTGAGCGCGATGTTGGGCCGCTCAGCGATGAGTTGGTCTCCGTCGTCATCCTGAAGTAGCCAGCGGCAGGTGACTTCGATGTTGTCCGCGCCGACGTTAGTCAGGTCCAGCCGCACCGGCGTCCACACGCCACGCTGCACGATCCCGCCCAGGCCCAGAAAGTCGCGCTGGATATCAAGCTCGACGCCCGTGACCGCCTTGGCCGGCCACGCGAGCATCAACAGGCCCAGCGCCAGGCAACACAAGCTCTTGAAGTGATGATGAACTCCCGGCATCGAGGAGATTCTAGCGACAGCCCCGCCGTGTGGCGATCCAGCCCCAACGCTTGAGGCCCGATAAGGCCCGCTTCCGCTGCCGATCAACGCCCCGGCCCCAGAGGCCGATAGCGAAGACATGCTGCTGGAAACCAAGCTGCTTATCGGATGTTTCGTGATGCTGGCCGCCGGGCTGGTGTTCGCGGTGACCAAGGTCCTCGGTGCCTGGGCCGAGCACCACATCACCAGGCACGACCTGGTTGTCGAGTCCCGGCGTCGCCGGCTCGAATACTTCAAGGCAGTCGCCGAGCGCGAGTCGGCAGACGAAGACGGCCAGGACGTCGAGTTCGTTGATGCCCAATCCAGCAGCGACCAAGACGCGACTTACGCCCGTGCGGCTTAGTTGTTTTTGATACGGATCCCATTTAATCAATGCGCGAGAGTGATGGCCGTAGCCGCCGGGCAACGCCCGGGGGTTCAAGGGTGACACGCTTGCGCTCGGGTCTTGCAGGTTGATTCTCGCAATGATTTCCATACCGCGACCCCCGCGTGTTACGCGGCGGCTACGCATGTTGCTAACGCGCAATAAAAAACCGGGACGCTTTTATCGGGGAGGGGAAGTGATAAAAGGCGTCCCGGCCGTGCGTGGCAAGGTGTTGTGCAATCGCTGGCTCAGTCCGGATCCAGTTCGTCTTCGTTGATTTCTTCCTCTTCCAAGCCTGCGGCCAAGAGGTCGGAACCGGCAAACAGTTCTGCGGCCTTGGCCGCCTCTTCGAAGCTGTACGGACCCGCGTCGTCCAGAGTCAGTTGCGACTCGTGGAACGAGGCCTCGCTCAGACGCGACATCAGTCGGTCGGTGGCTCCCATCGGTGGGACGATCGTGCCCAGGAGACGGGACAGGCCAGCCTCGAGGATTTCGGATTCCCGCAGTTCACGGGCGATGTTGTTTTGTGTCTGATCGTTCATAGCATTTCTCTCTGCCGGTCGTTTACTTGTCCCCGGCCATAGATAGACGCGGCAGCAGGGGGCTCGTTACAGCCAAACTTGTTCCAGCTTCACGTAAAAACCCTCGACCAAGCGGGCGCTGGATCGGGGGTGGGGTGGTATCACTTGTAACGGTTGTATCGGCCGTCATCACTTGGATTGTGCTCCAGAAGGCTGGTTTACTCCTGATCCAGCCCTAGCGCTGTCCTTACGCGGGGGTGGGCACGGAGTTTTTCGTAAGCCCGAAACAGCCGGACGCGTGCGTTGTTGGCGGTAATGCCCAGCCGGTCAGCCAGCTCGGCGATCTCCAGGCCTTCAACGTGCCGGAGGGTGATCACGGCCGCTTGGGAGTCGGGCAGCTCGGCGATGGCGTCGAACACCACCTGCCGCTGGTCGTCGTCCATCTTGTAACGCATGTCCGGCGCGTCAGCGGCGACCTGGATTTCCTCGGCATCGGACGCGCCGGTGCCGCCAGCGGTTCGCTTACGCTTGCGGACCACGTCCAGTGCGGCGTTGCGGACGATCATGGCCATCCAGGAGACGATCGCACGGTTGTCGTTCAGGTGGTCCAGGCGTCGCAGGCCGTTCATAATCGCGGTCTGGACGGCGTCCTCGGCGTCTGCGGCGTTGCGGACGATGGGGTAGGCCGTGGCATAGAGGAAGCGGTAGTAGTCGCCGACGATGCGGGCGTACCACTGCTCCTGCGACTCGCCGGGCTTTGGGAGATTGTCCATATGGCTACGGGGCCGGGGCATCTGGGCCAGCCGCAACTGCGCTGCGGTCAGATTCCCATCATCGATCCCCGGGGCGTCCCCGGTGCAGGGAACGTCGGCCCAGGATTTCCTTGCAAGGTTATCCGGGACCACGGGTTGTGCAAAACGGATGTCTTGGGGGTTGGGGGGGAAGTCTACAAAACGGTAGGGGTTTGGGGGGCGGCGGGTCACGACGCACGGGTCCTTTCCCAGCCGGTCAGGTGCCTTGGCAAAATTGCCGGCCGGAGGGAAGTGACGATGCGGTGTTTTAGCGCGTTACGCGAGCGGGAAAATATTTTTGAAGTGTATGCTGACAGATGTGTGCGATATCAGATTGTAGGGTGTAGGGTGTAGGCAGGGCTTCAGACCGGCGTGAAGCTGCGTCAAGCTCGATCTTTCCATCGCCCCGGGTCGCGGCTCTGGTGCATGACCGCAAGGATGACAGTTCGATTCTGCTCGTTCTGGTAGAAGACGCCGTAGGGGAACCGACGCAGCAGAACACGCCTGACTTCGAGATGGACCTTTGGGTGTTGTTGTGGCAGGCGCTGGATCGAATGGATCGCCTGATCAAGCGACTCTAGAAACGCCTCGCCAAGCCCGGCCTGCTGTTTCTCATACCAACGGTAAGCCGACTGTACATCGGCCTCGGCTTCGGGGCGGACAACCAGCAACTTATTGAAGCCCGCCTTGTTGAATTCGCTTGCGGACGCTGGCCCAATCATCGCCTTGGTCGGGGCTGGCGTGATACGCGGCGAGGCGTTGGTCTAGCAAGTTCCGCTCGCTTTCACTCAAAGCTGATGCGTCGGCATGGTCCACAACGCTGTCCCAGAGGTCTTGGGCGACCCGGATCCGGTCGGCAGCGCTCAGTCGCAAGAGTTCTTCACGTGTAGATTGGCTGACCATGGCTTGATTGTATCGATCAGAGGCTGATCGACCAAGCGACTACTTCGTCATCATGACTACGGATTGGTCCATCCACTCCGCCCGCCAGCCCGTGGCGTAGCGCTGGGCGTAGGCTTTGAGCAGTGACTTGATTTCGAACACCGACAGTGAAGGCTCAGCGCTAAGTAGCCGCGCGACCAGGCCGGTGACGATGGGGGTGGCGTAGCTTGAGCCGGTGACCTTGCGGGTGGTGCCGTGATGCCAGGCGACGATGCTGTCAACGCCCGCAGCCTCAAACTCGACCAGATCGCCCGGGCGATAGCGCAGTTCGGTTGGCTCAAGCGCCGCGTAGGTCACGCCGATCGATGCGCCAAAGCTGGTGGGGTAGTCCCGGCCGTCCTGCTGGTAACCCTTGGCACAGACGCAGGGCACGCCGCGGGCATAGAGCTCATCGACCGCCTGACCGATGCGAAGCGCCAGCGACAGGCGGAGCGTCGACAGGCTCATGTTGACGACATGGATGTCCTTGCGTTCGACCAGCCATTGCAGGGCGGCGACGAGCGCTTCGGATGAGCCTTCGCGTGATTCGCTCAAGACGCGGATGCTGATGAGCTGGGCCCCGGGCGCGATGCGTCGGACCTGGCCGGCCGACGCAGTGCCGTGGCCGCAGACATCCAGGGGTTGGCAGGGCTCGATGTCGACCCGACCGTCCTCGAAGACTTTGATGCCGTAGGACGCGAGAAGATTGCTAGGAGATTTTCCGCCCAGCCAGGGGTGGTCGTGTTCGACGCCGGTATCGATGATCGCCACGCGAACGCCCGAGCCGTCGTGCTCGGCCATGGCATCCAGCAGACTGTAGAGGTCACGCACGGGCCAGCCCTCCGGCCAGCTCGGCCAGGCGGTGGGTGATCGACCGGGCCACCGTCAGGTAGTGTTGCAGGTCGCTATTGGTGAAGCCCTCGGCCTTGCCGGAGTTGATCGCCGTCACCACGCCGAACTCGTGCTCAGCATCCGACAGCGGCACCGCCATCTGGCTTCGCGTCGTCGAGCCGACCTTCACGTCCACCGACGGGTCGTGCTGCGGGTCGCCTGCCAAACGGTTCGCCACCGTCGGCTGTTGAAACGAGGCCACCAGACCGACCACGCCCCGCGTCACCGGCTGCTGCGTGTCGATCAGCTTCATTGCCGCTGGCGAACTGCACACCGCAAAACGCAGCGACTGCCCCGACGGCGTCAACAGCAGGATCGACCCCTCCTCCGCACCCACCGCGCGCACCGCCTCGGCCAGTTCTGCGGCGAGCTGGGGGTCCTGCTTGGCAAGGGTGTAAAAGTCGGAGGTCATGGGTCTTGTGATTGAAGACTGAGGATTTCAGATTGTAGATTGCAAGGCCGATCAAAGACGCCTGATGTCTCGAACTGGTTTCAAATCCTCAATCTCAAATCTAAAATCTTCATTCTTCAATCAAAAATCCATCACCGCCCACGAATCCGCTCATGCTCCTCCTGCGTCAACCGATACACCTCCACCGGCTCGGGGTACTGGTTGCGGTCCTGGATGACCTCGTCTGGCTCGCGGATGTCCTGGCCGCCGGCGAGCATCAGCCGTTTGTAGCACGTCCGCGTCACCGCCAGGCCAAACCGCCGACAGGTCTGGCCCGTGACCACCCGGCTTGCAACGACGATCGCATCCGAAAGATTGACCGCCATCGGCGTGATCGCGTCGTCCTTGGACTCGCGCATCGGCATGCGCCAGACCTTGCCCACGTGCATCCCCGTCCGCAGCGAAACACTCACACGAAAACCAAGGTTCAATAACAGCGACTTCACATCTTGTTCAAACCGGTCGTGTACCGCCGTTGCGAAATCGTAGATCGCCTTGGCCGGCCTGTTGCCGTGCGCCAGCGCCAGGAACCCGTCTCCGGCGTAGCCCTCGACGCTGACATCCGGGTGGTCGATCGAGGCGTCGTTAAAGAGCCGAAACAGCGCCAGCCCCAGCCGTTTGAGCTTGGCCTCGTCACCGACGCACTGATAAACAAGCTGCGAGTAGCCCGACAGGTCGGCAAAGAGGATGCCGGTCTCGCCCAGGGCAATCAGGTCAGGTTGGGGGGTTTCGTCGGCCACGTGTACGTAGTATCGGATGTTTACGCGATGCCCGCCACAGGGCCCGTCGCATCGTAAGTGATGTTAGCCGCCGGGCTTGTCCCGGCGAGTCCGGCAACACCTCACGAAAAGCCAATGAGGATTTGATCGGCCAGTCGAGCCCACCCACTGACGCCGATCCATCTAAACTACTGTCCGATGGATCAAGCCTTCCGCCGTGAGTACCTGCTTCGCCTGCCGCTGCCGCTGGCGCAGTTGTACTCGCGCGCCCACAACGCCAAGGACACGCGGACGCGGCACGACAACTGCTTTTACATTTTCGAGTCGCTCATCAAGCTCGCCACCTGCCCGCTGATCGGGTCGTACCTGGATGACCTTAAGCGTGGCAAGGGACACGTCGAAGCGGTGGACCGGGCGCTGTCGCACCTGGCGCTGCCTTCGCTGGGTCAGTGGGTCGGCATGCTGCGTGAGCTTTCCCGGCACTACGGCGAGTCGGAGACGACCAAGGGCCACCCGCTTCGACTGGTCTGGCGACAGCTTAATCGCAAGCACACCCTGGCCGAGTCGCCGGGCATCGTTGGCCTCTACCGCCGGATCAAGCACGGCCCTGACGGCAAGCTCTCGGCCGACACAAGCTGCACGCTGCTGGACCTCTTTGACAAGATCGTTCGTTACCGCAATGACGTGGTCGGCCACGGCGGCCCGCGCTTTGATGCGTTCTTTGACAGCGAGATGGGCCCCTTGATGTTCCCGGCCGTCAACGAGGTTTTGGCCGAGCGCAGCTTCGAGCCGATGGGCCCGCCGGGCACGCGTCTGGTGTATTTGATGGAGATGCGGCTGATCGAGGAGGGCAAGTTCGAGGTCTCGCTGCGTGAGCTGGTGGGTTTGCAGGGCGAGCGCAGCGCGCCGATGATTTTTGATAGCGACCTGGCCGAGGCGTTGGCGCCGCGTTTTGGTTCGTTCCCGGGGTTAGCGTTGATCTGGCCGGGCCAGCCGGCGCCGCTGCGTCTTGGCCCGATGATGCGATTTCGTGAGTCGGAAGTGGCCGACGAGGTGCTGCTCTTAAACCGCGACCGTGGGGGTCGGCAGGTCGAGTACCTCAGCTACACGACCGGCCGAACCGAGCGCGACGCGGAGATGGCCGGGGCGATGGCAGAGATTCTTTCGTCAGTCGCCAGCCGAACAATCAGCGAAGCGGATGTACGCGAGTTTGAGAAGCAAAGCCGAAGCGAGAGCGAGTCGGTCGAGGGCTTGATGGGCGACAGTCGGCTGGGCCGGCGTGGCACAATGCTCGGCGACTACGAGTTGCTGGCGGAGTTGGGTCGCGGCGGCATGGGCGTGGTGTATCTCGCGCGGCAGGCGTCGCTTGGGCGGGTGGTCGCGCTGAAGACGTTGCCCGGGGATTTATCGAGTAACGAGCGAGCGCTCGCGCGTTTCCGCCGAGAGATGCGCGTGCTGGGCAATTGCGAGCATCCGAACATCGTGAAGCTGCTGGACTCGGGTACGCTGGCCGACGGACAGATGTACTACACGATGGAGTATGTGCCGGGCGCGGACCTGGAGCAGGTTTGGAAGCAGCTCAGTAAGTCCACCGCCGACGCCGACGTCACAACACTCACCGGCACCGCCTTTTCCTCGGCCTTGCAAGAGGCCAGCCAGAGCAAGCGTGCGGACGTGAAGACGCGTTACCAGCGGACGATGAGCCCGCTCTTGCGCCGCGCGGAAGAAGAGGCGGAAAACCCGATCCAGTTGCCGCCGTTACCTTTGCCGGAGCTGCCCGGTTCGATCAACGCTGGGCACGACAACCGGGCGTATGTCATGCGGGTGGTGGAACTCATCCGCGACGCGGCCAGGGCCCTGCACACCGTACACGAGCAAGGCGTGGTGCACCGCGACGTAAGCCCGGGCAACCTGATGCTCACGCCCGACGGCCACCGCATCGTGCTGATGGACTTTGGCCTGGCCAAGGGCGGCGGGGCGTCGCAGTCGGTGTCGATCGGCGCGGGCTTCATGGGCAAGCTGCGTTATGCCGCGCCAGAGCAATTGGCGTCCGCCGTACTCGATGTCGGGCCTCCGGCGGATGTTCGCGGGCTGGGCGCGACCTTGTGGGAGCTGGTCACGCGTCGTCGGCTCTTTGAAGAGGCCGGCGACGAACGGGCGCTGGCGACGATGATCCACCAGAAGGACGTGCCGCGGCTGCGCGAGATCGACGAGGGCTTTGACCGCGACCTCGAGGCCATCGTCGCCCGCGCGACCGAGCGTGAGATCGACAAGCGCATCAGCTCGGCCGAGGAACTGGCCGACTACCTGGACTTGTATCTGGCCGGTGCGCCGCTGCCGATCCGCCCGCCGACCAACGGCGAGTTGATCCGTCGCTGGGTTCGTCGGCGTAAGGGGCTGGTGTCGCTGGTGGTCTTTTTCCTGCTGGTGCTCTCGGCTGTGCTGGGCGGGTCGTACCTGGCGCTGGACAACAAGGCCAAAGAGGCGCTGGCCGCCCAGCGCGAGGCCGAGGAAGCGCGGGCCGAGTCGCAGGCCGCCGCCGACCTGATGCGTAACGCCTTGGCCAACATCCTCGACTCACTGATCAACTCCGAGTCGATCCGTGGCCAGGCACTCTACGGCCCTGTGCGCGACCAGCTCACGCAGATCGTCAGCACCTACGAGACGATCCTGCAACAGATCACCGACGAACGGATGAGCATCGACCTGGCCTTTGCGCTTCGGCTGCTGGCCGAGACCAATCTGTCGATTGTCGAGAGCAGCCGCGCCTCGCCCTCGGGCCCGGCGGACAGCGGCGTCACGGCCGACCAGATCCGTGAAGCGGAGAAACAACTGCTCAAGGCGCTGGACCTGCTGGAACCGGTGCCCGACCGTTTCAAGGTGCGTTACGAGCAGGCGATGATCCGCAAGGTGCTCGCGCGGGTGTATCAGAACGACGGCAAGTATCAAGAGGGCCTGCAGGCGCTGGACGATTCATTCGAGACGATCGACTCGATCGTGAACGACACGACGCCGCCGCCGGTGCCATTTGAAGACCTGCTCGCGGCGCAGGCCGAGACGCTTCGGCTTCAAGGTGAGTTGTACCTTTCGCTGGCTGAACAAGATGAAGGCGCCAATGCCGACCAGTTTCTGCCGCGTGCGCTCGAAGTGTTTTCGTTTGCCGAGTCGATTCAACTCGGTCAGTTTGACCGCGACAACCCCGACCGCGTGTTGGCCGGCGAACTGGCGACTGTGAAGCTGAAAATCGCTGAGACGCTCGAGTGGCGGGGCCCGAATCCCGACGCACACATCGTCTACAACAGCATCATTAATGATGTGCTGAGCCTGTTCAGCGTCGATGCGGTCAACCCGTCCTACCGACTGACCACGCCGATGCGCCTGCTCCTGGCGATCGCGCTGCGACGGGACGCGGTCTATCAACCCCAGCAGCGCACCGGCATCGACTTCACCAAGCCACAGATCGACGACTACCCCCGCCGACGATATCTCCAACGCTCGGTGGACCTGCTTAAAGGCATCGCACTTGAAAACCCCGACCGCCTGCGCTATCAGATCGAGCTATCCCGATCGCTGCTTGACCTGGCCAGCCACAACCCGCTGACCCAGGCCCAGGAGCGAGAAGAGGCCGAGCTGGTCACGGTTATCCGCTTTCAGCGCGAACAGGAGTTCAACGAGTTGATCGACCTGCTCGAAGGCCGGCTTCTGGTCAAATACCCCGGTGATACGGTAATCATCGACCTTCGCAACCGCTATCTGGCTGTACGCGCCGAGTTCGAAGGTGTCAGCATCACGCCCGGCAACGAGTGACCCGGTGGGACAGGGCTTGCAGCCAGTCATTTGTCCTGCTCTTACGTATGCGACCATGACAAGCTGGAAGCCTGTCCCACCGTCAGCGTGGACCGCTGCCCACAAACCCGGCGGCCGACGGTAACATAGAATCAGACTTGTTCGTCTGAATATGACGCAGAACTGATCCACAAACCGACACCGAGATGCCCTCTATGCCCTTGCAGCGAGCCGATCGTCCCTGCCGACTCTTCAAACTCTTCGCCCTCGTGGGTGTTGCGATTGCGATGCTGGCGCTCCTGGGCCCGGCATCGGCCAGCGAAGTCGCCGCCCAGTCGCCGCAGGCCGCCGCTTCCACCAATGCCGCCAGCGCCGCCGTTGCTTCCAACGGCAAGAGCTGGGGGGCCTTCTTCGGCCGGCTCCACGTCGTCGTCCTGCACCTGCCCATCGGCCTGCTCGCGGGCGCGTTCGCGATCGAGTTCTTCGGTCTCTTCCGAAGGTCCAAGGGTTACGACGTCGCCGCGGCCTGGCTCTTTGTACTGGGTTTTGTCGCGTCGGTTGTTGCGGTTGTCTCAGGCCTGCTGCTGGCGACCGAAGTTTCAGATAACCCGAACCTCAATATGTTCAATGTCCTTTTCGCCGACGCGCCCGATGGCGTCAGCGATACGCTGGGCCTGCACATGTGGCTGGGCGTGACGCTCATGATCGTTGCCGGCATCGCCGCGGTGCTCAAGGTCTTGGCCGTCAAACGGCAGTGGCCCGATGACGTCGCAACGCCCGATCGCGGCGGCTGGCCGCTGGGTGTCACGCGCCTGGCGCTGCTGGCGATCGTCGTCCTCATGCCGCTGGTGGGCCACCTCGGCGGCAACCTCGTCCACGGCCGCGAGTTCCTCACCGAGCGCACGCCGTCTGAAACGGTGAACAAGGTCATCTCGCTGATGAACCTCACCGGCGAAGAGACCGCTGTCGGCACGACAGTCGTCGACGACGGCACACCCATCGATCAGGGCACCGTGCAGTTCTGGAGCGTCAAACTCCAGCCGGTCATCAACGACCACTGCATCGCCTGTCACGGACCTGACAAGCAGAACGGCAAACTGCGCCTCGACTCGCTCGAGTGGGCGATGAAGGGCGGCTCCACCGGCGGCACGATCACGCCCGGCGATGCCGAGTTCAGCGAGATCTACCGACGTGTCGCGCTGCCGCCTTCACATGACGAGTTCATGCCCACCAACGTCAGCAAGTACGGCATGATGTCGCAGGAAGAAGTTCATGCCCTGGGCGACTGGCTTCAGAAATTTAACGGCAAACTCGAAGACGCCACTAAACCCGCAACCACGCCGCTGCAAGCGACGGATACCAACAAGCAGCCGGACAACAGCGCCAGCAAACCCCTGATCGACCCCGCCGCCATCCGCGCGATCGAAGACGCCGGCGGCTCGGCCCAGTCGCTCTCACAGGAAGAAGACCCGGACCTCTTGACCGTCAAGTTCGCGTATCTCAAGACGCTCAACCCTGAGGCCGTCGCCAAACTCGGCAACACCGCCAACCAGATCGCCTGGCTGACCTTCGAAGGCTCGGGCTTTAACGACACCGCCGCGCAGCAGATGCCCGCGCTGTCCAAGCTCACCAAGCTCAACCTTAAGGACACACCTGTCACCGATGCGGGCCTGAGCGCGCTGCCCGAACTGCCCAAGCTCGAATGGCTCAACCTGTTTGGCACCGCCATCACCGACAACTGCGTCGATGCGCTCAAGAAATATCCCACGCTCAAAAAGCTCTACGTCACCGGCACAGCCATGACACAAGACGGTGTCGCCAAGCTCAGGGCCGCGCTGCCGACGACCGAAGTCTTCTCCGACTTTGACGCGCAGTTCAAGTTCACCCCGGCCACCCCGGCAGAGCCTGCCGCTCCCGCCGAACCCGCCGCCAACGCCAAGCCCGTCAACACCGTCTGCCCCGTCAGCGGCGCGCCGATCAAGGAAGGCTTCGTGAGCACCTTCGAAGGCAAGACCGTCGGCTTCTGCTGCAACAACTGCAAGGGCCAGTTCGACAAAGAACCGGCCAAATTCGCGGCAAAACTGGCGAACTGATTTACTTCGCTAACTACACAGACGACGCGTTGGCATCAACGGGTTGGCCCAGCGGGTCCGCCCCCAGCGCCCCGCGCAGCGACGCGACGTAGCCCGGCGACTTGCAGTTGTGAAGGCGCTCACGCAGTTTCGTCAGCCGCGCCGGCAGAGACAGGGCAATGGTGGCATCAGCGTCGCCTTCGCCAAGTGTCGATTCGAGATACGCGATCTGTTTCTCACAGGCGACGATGTCCCGACGCTGCTGCATGGCCAATCGCTGGTGGTACCAGTCGCTGTTGAGTACGGCGTCGAGTTCGAACATCGCGCGCAGCTCGGGTGACGCGGCCGTCAGCCCCTCGTGCTCGCCGTAGGCCATGATGTACAAAAGCGACTTCAGTGGCGGGCAGGCCTCTTGCACTTCGCCGGACTGGATGTACTCCATCGCGACGCGCTGCTGCGCCTCGGTGATGTTCTTGATCCCGTCGGCGTAGTCGGACAGGCCCTGCAGCTCCGGCCGGAGCATCTGCGGCGTGAAGACGCGGTTGGGATTGTCAAAAACCCTTGCGAAATAACGAGAAACGAACTGGTGCGTGATGCGGTAGCCCAGCCGGCTCGCGAGGATCGTCTCGCCCTTGTACGTGAAGTCATCGATCTTCTCGAGCATGCCCTCGGCGATCAGGTAACTCGGGTCCACCTCGTGCGGGCTCATCCGCGCGACGATCTCGGGGATCAGGAGCGAGATGTCGTGGTCGACACGGACATGAGGACCGACATGACCGGCCGAGGTCGAGAAACCCGCCAGGCCGGTGAGCACGAAACTCACCAGCGCGTTGTTCAGGTCGGTCGTCGGACGCAGCGCGTTGAACGGCCGTTTGGTCAACGCGCCCTCGCTGCCGGCCCCGGTCGTCGACGGGCTCTTACCTGTCAGCGAGCTGATGAACTCCATGAAGAGTTCGGGTAGCGGCTGATAGTGCACGGGGTTGTAAACCGCCAGGCCACGGATACCCGCACGATCTTCCGGTGGATTATTGCGGCGGCCGGTGAGTACGACGTTGACCGGCATCAGCGCAGGCGTCGTCGGCGGAAGCGCCCGGAACATTTGCACACCCAACTGCCCGAGGTAGGGCATCAGCGGATTCAACAGGTCCGGCCGGGTCTGCAGGTAGCGCGGGTTCTTCGTCGGCTTGCCATCGACCAGGCGCGGATGCGCGGACGACACGACGAAGCCCTCGTTTTTCGCCGCCGCCTGTTCGAGCAGGTTCTTCATCGGCTTGGTGAACTTATCGAAGTCGACGACCTGCCTGGTCATCGCCTTCGCGTCCGCAGCGCTCATCGGCTCATAGTTGCAGAGGAAGTTGTCACGCCCGCCCATCTCGCGCTCGGTCGTCTCGTCAAAGCCGCGATGGATCGCTTCGTCGGGCCGCTGGAAGAAGCGGTACTCGCAGTTCTTGACGAACTTGATGCTCGTCGGCGAGAACCTGGGGTTGATGCCCTTGACGCCGCTGGCCGGCACGGTGATCGACGCGGTGATGTCGTCCTCGATCGACATCTTCTCGCTGGGCATGAAGTCCTGCCGGAGCTTAAAGGTCCGCCACGCGCCATTCTCATCAAAGCCCACGCGCAGGTACGACCCGACGACTTTGCGGTTGTCGACCTTCAGTTCGTGGCCCGGGAAACCGTTGACCGTGTCGACGGTGAAGTGTTTGCGCCAGTCGTCACCCCACTCGGGCTGATACAACCGCTTGATCGCGAACAGGATCGCGAAGATATAGTTGGGGATCGACTCCAGCCAGCGGTTGTACTCGTCGGTGTATTCGTCCGACGGCGTGAGCAGTTTGATCACGCTGCCCAGCGAGCGCTGCGGGCTGAGGATCGATCGGCTGGGGTAGCGATCATACTTCTGCTTCTTGAGGATCTCCGGCCTCCATCGGTTCTGATACTCCGCGCCGATGATCGCTTCGCACTGATTCAAATCAAACTCGATATCGCTGACATAAATCGGCCCGTAGAGCATGTAGTCTTCGAGCGATTTACTGATCTCGCTCTTGCCGCCGCCGGACACGGT
>JBGSTE010000433.1:0-4201 GCA_041736655.1 Phycisphaeraceae bacterium
CAGCGCGCCGACCTTCGCGATGTGCTTATCAAGGTTGCCCTTGTTCCACACCGGCGACCGCAGCACGAGCGTCGCGTGATCCACCGGCGACTGGGCGTAGCGCTCCAGAGGCTCGCGGTATTTCTTCACATACTCCTCCGCCTCATCCACGATCACCAGCTTGTACGACGACATCAGCGAGTAGCCCCGCAGCTCATCGAACACATCCGCCACGGTCGCGGACTTGCCATCAAAACGGAAGGTCTCGAAGCTGCCGTGCGCGGACTCCAGCGCAGCCCGCAGGGTGTCGAGCTGTTCGTGCATGAGCATCTCTTCGGGGCCGTGGAGCACGAGGATCCGCGTGTCGGCCGAGACTTCGTCGGACTTCTTGGATGGGGTTTTCTTGGTAGCCATGTTGCGGGTTGCTTTTTAACGCCAAGTGGCCAAGGGTGCCAAGCGAGTGACCGTCCAACCCTCATCCTAGCTCTCTTGAATGGTATCCACCAGCAGCCACGGCGATTGAACAACATAGCATGCCTAGCAAGACAAAGTTAATTGTTGGAGACCAATCATGCGAGAAGAAACGTAGAACCTTTCCTCCGTCCGTTCTTGGCCCGGCAGGTGCATCACTGCATTGTTCTCAGGCAGCGGCTTAGCCCCTCCGCCGGCGGAAGATCAGCGGTATCGCGACACACAGCACGGCCAGGGAGCCCGGCTCGGGGACACTGACGAAAAGTCGCGCGTAACCACCGCCGTTTTCACCACCGTGCCGTGCACCAACTATGAAATCGGCGAGTCCGTCGCCGTTGACGTCACCTACTCCATTGACAGACCATCCGAACCAATCACCAAAGTTGTCGCCGTCGAAGGTGTAGAGCGTGCTTCCGTCTATGCCCGAAAGCATACGTACACTGCCACTGTCAACGCCGTTATTGTCGTCAAGCCAGGCTCCGACGATCAAGTCGGCATAGCCGTCGCCATTTAAGTCCCCGGCCCCGCTTACTCTGCGGCCAAAGCCGTCACCCGCGTTGTCGCCATTAAATGTATATAGCGTGTTCCCATCAAGGCCCGAGATAACAAGGGCACTGCCGCTGTTCGATCCATTGTTGTCGTCTAGGTGGGCACCAATAATAAGGTCGGGTGTACCGTCGCCATTGACGTCCCCCGCACTACTAACAGACCGGCCGAATTCATCGCCAGAAGTGTCGCCGTTAAAAGTGAAAAGGGTTGATCCGTCGCTACCCGAGATTAAGCGAGCACTGCCACTGTCCAAGCCGTTATTGTCGTCAAGACGGGCACCAACAATCAAGTCGGCGAAGCCGTCGCCATTGACGTCACCCGCTCCGCTGACGGAGATGCCGAACTCGTCGAAAGCGCTTTCGCCGTAATACGTAAACAGTGTTGAGGCATCTAGGCCCGAGAGCACGCGGGCGCTGCCACTGTCAGTACCGTTGTTGTCGTCGAAGCGGGCACCGACAATCAGGTCTGGAATACCGTCGCCATTGACATCCCCAGCACCACTGACGGAGATACCGTATTGGTCGCGCGCACTGTCACCATTAATCGAGAAGAGCGTCGAACCGTTTATGCCAGAGATCAAACGTACGCTTCCGCTGGATGTGCCGTTGTTGGCGTCACTCAAAGCCCCAACTATCAAGTCAGCATAGCCGTCGCCGTTAATGTCTCCCGCACCGCTGACAGACCAGCCAAACTCGTCGAATGCGTCATCTCCGTAAAACGTAAACAGCGTCGAGCCATCGCTACTCGAGAAAACGCGGGCACTGCCACTAGAAATGCCGTTGTTGTCATCGAACCAAGCTCCGACAATCAGATCAGGTCGGCCGTCACCGTTAACGTCCCCTGCCCCGCTTACAGAGACGCCGAACTGGTCGCCCATGTTGTCGCCGTTGAAGGTGTACAGTGGAACGTGGGTGATTGAACTATTGTGGGCTGATCCGGCGTACACGGTGCCTGCCGCGACGAGGGACGCGACCATGGCCGCAGTAATAGCTATGAATTGGAGTGCAGGTTTACGAAAGTTCATGTCGATTCCCCTCGGGATGTACCAGCTAGCCACAGTCGTTTCCGTCTCTATTGGAGATGCCTGAATGAATTCTGTTACCAGAAGATATCGTCCAGTCACGTGAGTTCAATAGCCAAAATGTCTATAAGCTAAAAAATAACGAGATAGGTTGACACGATTTGTTTCTTGTCGCCTTGGCGGTTCGTCAGCCACCCAGCCCGAGGATCAGCAGGTACGCCAGGGTGAGCGTGAGCAGGAAGCTGCCCATGTCTGAGAGCGTGGTGAGTAGCGGGCTGGAGGCCATAGCCGGGTCGAGCTTCATGGCCTTGAGTAAGAGCGGGATCGTTCCGCCCAGGAAGACCGACAGTACGCTGTTGAAGGTGTAGGCGAGCATGACGACCAGGCCCAGCAGGAGCATGCCGGCGTGCTGGTCTTCCTTGCCGGTCGTCAGGTGCGAGAACCACGCGAAGCCGATGGTGACCAGCCCCAGCACCAGCCCGATGATCAGCCCGTTGATCAGGCCTACGAGCACTTCCTTGCGGCCGACCTGTCGCCAGTCGCGCGGCATCGTCACGCCCAGCGCCAGCTCGCGGATACTCACCGCTACCGCCTGGTTCCCCGCTGCCCCGCTGAGGTTCGCAACCAGCGGCAGGAACACCGCCAGCAGTGTGATCTTCGCGATGATCGGCTCGAACAACAAAATCACCGTCACCGAGATCGAAGAGAGCACGACGCTGGGCAGCAAAAACGCCAGGCGACGGGCCGAGCGCGAGAGCACCGGCATGGAGCGCAGTTCTTCACCGCCGATGATGCCGCCGAACTTGAGGAACTGATCCGTCTCGCGTTCGCCGATCGCCTCGTGTACCGCCGCGCGTTGCACGACGCCCAGCAGTACGCCGTCCTGATCGACCACGGGGACCGCAGAAAAGTCCACGCGGTCAAAGAGGTCGTGCAGGTCATCGAGCGACGCCTTGGCATCGACCGTCACGGGGTTGCGCACCTGCTGGCTGCGGATCTCGCGATTCGAGGGGACGAGCACCAGCGAGCGCATCGGCACCACGCCGGTGAGCTTCTCATGCTCGTCGACCACGTAGACATAGCGCACTTCATACTCGCCGTACTCCTCGGCGTGTTCGTGCAGGTCGGCGGTGACTTGCGCAACAGTCTGCGTCTCGTGATAGACCAGGCACTCGGTGATCATCAGGCCGCCGGCGACATCGTCGTCGTAGACCATGCGATCGCGCGCGTCCTGGGCCTCCTCCGGGTCCATCGCCTTGAGGATCGCCTCGGCGTGCTCGGGCTCGAGCTCGGCAAGCACATCCGCCTGCTCGTCCGAGTCCATCTCATCGACCAGCGCCGCCGCCTGGGCCGGCGCAAGCTGCTCGATCACGCTCGCGGCGTACTCGTCGACGAAATGCTCCAGCAGGTCGGCACCGAGTTCGGGCGCGGCCGAGGACAGACGCTCAAACAACGTATTGCGGAGGTCGTTACTCAGGTGCGAGAGCGTGTAGACCGTGTCCTCCGGCGGCAGGAGGCGCAGAAACGTCGCGATCGCCTCGCCGTCGCCGGACTCGATCAGGGCTTGAAGCTCGCCCATCGCGTCGATGCTGTCGGTCATCTCCTGCGACATGGCTTGAGTGTATCCGAATGCTTTAGCAGGGTTGTAGATCACCAGGCCATCGCGCTTGAGCAGGATGGGCCGCGACGCTGACTTTTTCGACCTAGAGCGCCTGACAAAAAGGTGGGGCGGGCTTCCAGCCCGCCAACAGGCCGGAGGCCTGCTTCAAATCTTCTCGTGGCTGCGCCACGATGACGGGCAAGATGCCCGCCCCACCCAATCATTGTGTTAGCGGCTCTTATTTAACCGATCCGCGACTGCATCTTCCGCAACACGTCCGCGTCGGTCTGCTCGTAGTGCAGCGGCGTGAGCGTGATATACCGTGCAAAGAGCGTGTCGACATCCGTGCCGCTGCCCATGGCGCTGAAGGACATCGAGTCCTTCGCGTGGTAATGCACGGTGCCGTCGGGGTCCTCGACCAGGTCAAAGCGGTCGTTCATCGGCGAGGTGTTCAGCGGCACGACCTTCATGCCCAGCGGCTGGGCACCGTCATCGAGGATCGGCACGTTGATGTTCACCAGCACGCCTGGGTCGATCCCCGCCGCCAGCACCGCGTCGATCGCCCGCCGTGCGTGCCCGGC
>JBGSTE010000002.1:0-3218 GCA_041736655.1 Phycisphaeraceae bacterium
CCACATCGACGACCGCGCCGCGGAGGGCATCAACGTCGACCAGAAGCTCATCGACCTGGCGCAGCAGATGCAGGGCCGGGTGATGACCAGCGACTTTAACCTCAACAAGATCGCGTCGCTGCGCGGGGTGGACGTGATCAACATCAACGACCTGGCCAAGGCGCTGCGGCCGGTCGTGCTGCCCGGCGAGCACATGTCGGTCAAGCTCGTGAAGCCCGGCGAATCGCCGACGCAGGGCGTGGGCTTCCTCGAAGACGGCACGATGGTCGTTGTTGAAGGCGGCCGGGCACACCTGGAGCACACCGTCGACCTGGTGGTGACGAGTACGCTCCAGACCAGCGCCGGTCGGATGATCTTCGGCAAGTTCGCACAGGAAGACGACGAAGAAGGCCATCGCGACGACACCGAAACAGAGCCCCCCGCCCCGCCCGACATGCCCGCCGCAACACCCTCGGCAAAAAAGCCCGGCCCGGGGCCAAGCTCAAGCACCGACACAGGTTCACGACGCAATCCGCGGCGCGGCTGATGTGACCACCGTCCCACCCCATCCGGACGCTACCGATGATCGATTGGGAATGGATCCAGACCAATGGCCAAACCGCGTTGATGGTTGGGTTAAGCAGCCTGGGTGTGTATGCCGCGCTCATCGTGGCCACACGCATGGTTGGGCTTCGCAGCTACTCCAAGCTCTCGAGCTTCGACTTCGTCATCACCATCGCGTACGGGTCACTGCTGGCTTCGATCCTCCTGAATAAGAACCCGTCTCTTCTGACCGGCATCGTCGGCATCGCCTCGCTGTTCGCGATCCAGTTCGTGGTGTCGTACTCCAGACGCAAGTTCCGATTTCTTGAACGGCTCGTTGACAACCGGCCGCTGCTGCTGATGGCCGGGCCGGTCGTGCTTCAGGAAAGCCTGGATTATGCGCGGATCACGCACAACGACTTACGATTCAAACTCCGCGCCGCGGGGATCACGCACCCGGACCAGGTCCTCGCGGTCGTCCTGGAAAACACGGGCGACGTGTCGGTGCTCAGGACCGGTGATCAGGTTGATCCCTGGGTCTTGGAAGATGTCCGCCGACCAAGCAGCCACGCAGATTGGCAGCCGACACAAAGCCGCCCTGAGCCGACGCCATAGCCCACATATGAGGATCGTCTACCCCACCCACGAAAAATGCGCGCAGGTGCCCCACGGGCTTTTCAGCATCGCTTGGGCTCGGGCGTGAAGGATCGCGCGGTGATCGTTGCCGGGGACCACGAGGTAGAAGCGCGTGGTGCCGCGGTGAAAGCGCAGAGCGAAGGCGCATGCACGCTACACGCCCAGATAGCTGGTCAGTCGGTCCAAAGCGTGCTCGGCCTGCTGCGTCGCGCTGCCCCGGCGGTGCGCATGCTGGTAGACAACGAGCGAACGTTGGCCCTTGGCGTAGAACGCGGCACACTCGTCGAGCGAGGCGTACTTGACGGCGGCTTGTGAGCGCAGGCCAACGCGCGGCGACATCAGGCCGTTGTCGGGGTCCAAAAGCACGAGGTCCGAACCCTGCGCCACGCATAGCGCTCGGCCGAGCCAGCCAGTGCGCCAGGCTTCGCGCTGCGCGACCGATCGACCGTCATAGCTCAGCGGCTCGGGAAAGTAAGCGACGTTGCCGACCACGTCTTGGCGCGCATAGATGCCCACGTGCTTTTCGCCCGTGGCGTGGATGCCGCAAAAGCGTGCGTAGAGCTCGGGATGGCACTGGGCATAGCGGCCGCGATCATCATGCAGATAGGCCGTGTGCTTGCCGTCGTTGTTGTGCGTTTCGTTCAGCTCATGCGGATCGACGAGGTACCAGATCAGCGCGGTCTTCATCGCGCCCCGGCCCGACAGCGCGTCGATCACCGCGAATTTTGAGAAGTCGCCAAGATCGGGGACGTAGCGGTGCTGCATGTGTAGGCCATCAGAACAGGTCAGTGTGGCAAGAGGCTCACGCGCAGGCGGTCGAATCCCACCCGGCGGTGGTACTTCGCTTCGGTTTCGATGTGCGGCTGCGCCGCGATGAGCCTGACGCAACGGACGCGCTGGGCCAGTTGCTTGAGCAGCGTGCGGATGATGAGTCGCGCGTGGTGCACGCCCAGGCAGTTGTGCGGGCCCGTGCCGTAGCCGATGTGCGGGTTGGGGTTGCGATCCAGGCGAACTTCGTCGGGCGCCTCAAACACCTGTTCGTCGTAGTTGGCTGAGGCCCAGCACAACCCGATGCGTTCGTCGGGCTGTACCTGCGTGCCGTGGACAGAGGTCTGCTTCGGACAGACCCGCCCGATCTGCGTCAAAGGCGAGATCACGCGGACAAACTCCTCGGATGCGGTACGGAACAGGCCCGGCTCGTTGCGCAGGCGATCCAGGTCGCCGGGGTGCTCGGCGACATGCGCGAGGATCTCGACGATGCAGTTGATGATCGTGTCGCGACCGCCGGCGAAGGCGAGGTTGGCAAAGCCGAGCATCTGATCGCGCGTCAGTGGCCTGCCTTGAAACTCCGCTCGCGTCAGCTCGCTGAAAAAATCTTCGCCCGGACGACGCACAGCTTCATCGAATCGACGGTTGAGGTAGTCCGTGAGCACTCGGCCCTTGTGCTCGCCATCGCCGTCGCGAAAGACATGCGTACCCCAGCCGATCCATTCCTGAGCCTCGGCTTCATCGACACCCAGGAGATACGTCAGCGCCATGGACTGAAGGGGCAGGGCGAAGTCGCGGACCGCTTCGATCGTGCCGACGCCGATGACGGCTGACAACTGGCGCTCGACCAGCGACTGGATCTGCGCGATCATCTGCGGCGATCGCGGGCGCTGAAAGAACGGATCGACAATCCGGCGCAGGAGCGTGTGCTCGGGCGGATCGGTTTCAATCGGCAGTTGCCGAACACTTCGCACATCCTGCTCTGACGGGATAGGCACGCGGAAAGGCGCGTCGGAGCTGTAGTCCTGCCAGTTTTTCGCCGCCTCACGGACATCGGCATAACGCAGGAGCATCGTGATCGGCTCGCCCTTGAATGGGCATTGCATCACGCCGTCAGCCTGCCGCGCCGCACGGAACGGATCGCGGGATGCGTGCGGGTCGGACATGACTTACCCCTCCATCAACGCCAGCGATGATCGGCGTTGTCACACCGCGACCACGGACAGCCCCAGCGCCGCGGCCATCGTCGTGCCCAGGTCCGCCGGGGAGTTGCAGATCGCGCAGCCCGCGTC
>JBGSTE010000515.1:0-10614 GCA_041736655.1 Phycisphaeraceae bacterium
GGCAGGCTGCTGGACACCAACCCCGCCTTCCTCAAACTCGCCGAGGACCGCGGCCTCATGCCCGACACCCAACTGACCATCCTCGAGATCGACGACCACGCCGACGCCGTCACCTTCCAGATCGACGCACGCGAGCCCACCACCCTCGGCCTCTCCGCTGCCGACAAAGTCCTCGTCGTCGATCACACAACCGCAACCTGAGATTCACCCCGCTCGCCAGTGCCTGTTCATGCGAAAGACCAGGTACCCGCCGCCGCTGAGCCCCGTCAACGCCACCGGAAACCACAGTGTCGCGTACCCCATCCGCTCATACCCCGCCGCCCCCGCCACGCTCCCGGCAATAAAGCCCACCGCGATCGCCAGCAGCAGCGACAGCTTCCGCCACTCCCTCGGCTCACCCCGCAGCGCGTTACCGATCACAATACCGATATCCGTGAACACACCCGTCACGTGCGTCGTGCGGACAATCGCCCCGCTGTACGTGCTCGCCATCGCGTTCTGCAGGCCCGCCGCGGCCGACAGCAGATACGCCGCCCCGTTGAGCTTCTGCTGCAAAAGCACCGTCGCCACCGCCAACAGCAGCGACTCAGCCAGCAGCGCCACGCCATAACGGTGCCCGAGATCCAGGTTCGAGCCCCGCACGATCACACTGCTCAGCACCGCCCCCAGCACAAACACGATCAGCAGCAGCATAAAGTGCATCGCCTGATCCCACGCCCCGCCCGCCACGTTCACCCCCAGCGCCGACGCCGACCCGCTCACATGCGTCAGCCCGTGATGAAACGCCCCCAGCAGGCCCACCGCGTTGACCATCCCCGCGATGCCCGACAAGAGCGCCGCACCACCCCACACCCAGCTCGGCAGACGATGGATCATAGGAAAAACACCCGTAAACACCCACCCAACCCCACAGAGTGTACCCGCACCCGCAGCACCCCAAGCCCAGCCGCCGCCCCCGCCTACATCGAATCGATCACCCCTTAATCGGAATCACTGGATTCCCAGCGTTTTACAAACCCCCAACCCCAGGCGCGCACAAAGCGGCTTTCAGCTTTCAGCCATCAGCCCTTAGCCATCCGCCCTCCCAGGCAGAGCGTGCTTCAGCACGCAGCGAACCAACCCATCACCCGAAGCCGGCCCTGCGCCAGCGAAGGTTCGGATCGCTTCGCATGGCGGATGTGGGATCGCGGATGGCGGATTGGGGTTCACCATCCCCCATCCAAAATCCGAAATCCCCCATCCTTCATCCCTTTCGACCTTCGACGTTCCCCCATCCCCTATGCCCCAACCCCAACCCCGCGCGCGCAAGCCCTGCCCCACCCACACCAACTCCCACAACCCCTGTCCCCGCCAACCCTTCGCCAATCGATCCGCAAGCATCACCCCATGCCCCACCCGCTCAAATCGCACCACTCGCGCGCGCAACACAACAACCAAAGACACCCCCACATCAAACTTGCATCTGAAGTCGGTCCTGAGCATCAGCGAAGGTCCGGATCGAATCAGCTAAGAGCTATCAGCTATCAGCCTTTAGCAATCAGCAATTAAAACCCCCAAGAAAAGCCCACTGCTAGCCGCGTCGGCACGTGGCGGGGTCCGCCCCACAAAAATCCCCAAACCCCACCCTTGGCATTGAACCACTCCCCCGTACAATACCCCCATGCCCGGGATGACCCCATCACAGCCCGCTCGCAACACCACCCGCACACTCGCCAACGAGATAAGGGCCTTCACATCCGCCTCTATAACACGACTGTCGCTTTTTCTTGGCTAACCGAAAGGATGGCAATCAATATGACCATGCAAAAGCAGAACATCTTGTCTTCTAATGTCATGGGTGCTTTGCTCACGATCGCAACACTACTCTTCATGGGATGTAGCAGTACGCCATCCCTGGATGGAAGGTGGACAACTGGAAATACTGAAGTAAGAGATGATTTATATTTCGGAGGAGATCTCGTCATACTCAAGGAAGATGTATCCGTCGGCAATCCCTACGATATGGGTGCTTATGAAATCAAAGGCAACCTCTTGAGATTGTACAATCCGTTCGAAGGAAAAGACGATGAAAGCGATCAAGTGTTTGAGTTTAAGCAACTTAAAGATGGACGCATTTCGCTGCAGCGCATCAAACCGACTCCTTCAAGTAATGTATTTATTTATCACAGAGTTAAGCAGTGAAGAATTCAGTCACTTTACCTGTAGGCCTCAAAGTGTTAGCGAAACGAGCCTATGAACGTATAATCTCAAGTCCGATCTGAACATGCTCGACAACCTCCAACCCCATCTCGACCCGCAGCGCATCGACACCTGCGACGCGCAAGCGCGCACCGGTGATGCGTGTGGCCGAGTGGGTGGAGTCGTGGGCGGGGGCGTCACCAGCCGTGGACGCGTCGCGGAGAAGAGGTCTGTCATGATTAAAAGTCTGCAACGCTTGACTGCGGTTCTTGCCCTGCTCCTGAGCCTGCTCGCCCCGGCCCACGCGTCCGCCATGCTAGACCCAGGCCTGGGCCGATTCAACCAGCGCGACCCACACCCGGACACATACCCCGACGGGATGAACGCGTATGCGGGGTATCATGTGATGCTAGGTGGAGTTGATTCGAGTGGGTTGACTAAATGTAGTCTTTCCGAGGACGACGATGTGCGATCTGATCGTGAGTGTTGTAGGGATGCAAAAGCAGAAGGCCTACATAAAGTTGACGGTATAGATAGCGCTGGAGGTGTTATCTGCTGTGATGGTAAAAAAGTGGCTTGTGTCTGGGGTGATTACAGTAAATTTACTGATACAGCTGAAGACGCAATGATCAAGTGTATAGAAACTCATGAAAGAGTTCACTTCGATCATATCTCCGATTGTCCTAACAAGAAACCACACTTAGACCGCCCTGGTTTTAGGGATGGCATCGAAGAGGATAAAGCAGAGTGTGAGGCATATAGAAAACAGCTAGAATGCCTCAATAGAGAGCGAAAGAAGGCGCGGGATGAGCCACAGGCTGAACAGGAGTTAATCAACATTATTGATCAAATTAAGAAAGTTGCAAATAAAACCTATAACTGCGCTCTCTAATCATGAATAGGATTAATCATGTGGATGACTAGGTTATTGATGGTTTGTTTTGTGTTCACTACCTGTGGATGCGTACAAGTACGAGGTGGCGATAAACTCAGGCCAGATGTGTGGATGCCTGGCGAATTTATGCTAGTGGTGACCGATTACAATTCTCTCGATTTTAATCTCATGCCAAATACTTTCCAGGCAATTTTTACTGATAATGAAGTATGTTGGTACATACCAACAGAGGGTAATGCATACGAAACGCTCAGTATCAGGCGACAGCAAGAAATACAGAGACTCGTTTCGTGCCGAAATGACTATTTCTCCAAAATTGGAAATTCGCAAGTATTCGGAAAAAGTATCCCCAGCGGTTCGGCAGTAAAATTCGATCTGATCATCAATGAAGGTGACAACATCCACACCTATACGGCGATGATTTATGATTTTCGAGAAGTCGATGGGCTGTTTTTGTCTGTATATGATTTTGTGAAATACAGAGGCAGATTCAACTCCGAAGCGGAACACCGGTGAAGTGGTGAAGTGGTTCTGAAGTGGTGAAGTGGTTCACCCCCGCCAACCCCAATTTCCGACCACCCTTTGGACCCGGCCCGAATTGTCGTGCTCTACCCGTTTTCCCTTGTTTTCATGCAGCTTTCCGCTCGTAATGATTCAACAACCCGCCCAGCCACGGGTGCTGAAAAAGGGGTGCTGAAAAAGGGATGAGTACATAAACGTCATGGCAGAGGCCCTAATGTGTCTGCAAGACCCTGGCCGAACGGGAAAGTATTATGGCTAAACATTACCAACCCCATCTCGACTCGCAGCGCATCGACACCTGTGACGCGCAAGCGCGCACCGGCGATGTGTGTGGCCGGGTGGGTGGGGTCGTGGGCAGGGGCGTCACCGGCCGTGGACGCGTCTCGGAGAAGAGGTCTGTCATGAATCAAAGTCTTCAACCCTTGGTCCCAGCCACACGCCCGAATCGGTTCCTGACACTTTTTTCCGCCCTCATTTGTGTGATGCTGCTTGGTTGTGCTTCTCAGCAAGCACCACGCGGAGTTGGTGATGCCCGATATATCGAAGACTTGTTCAGTTCCCCTGTCGCGAGCCAATCGTTTGGAGGCCACATATCGCCAAGGAACGAGATACGCGCCGACTTGGACCGCGACGCGGTCATGCGGGAACTGCGACTGTTTATTCGAGAAGACCCCTCGGCGTTGCTCTCACGGCAAGGACTTGGTGGACAACAGAACCCGCAAGGCATGCGGCCGATCGATTACTGGGCCTGCGTCTATGCCCACCTCCATGATGAGGATGCTTTCATAATCGGGCTGCACTGGTCTGACCAAGTAAAAGACGATGAGATTCATCGACTGCTTGATAAGTACCCTTAAGCCGAATACCAACGGGCGGGTTGCCGGGCTCGAGGCTTGGCAAAGAACCCGGAACGGATAGGCGTTGATGTGTCAACTGTTGTCTGAGGATTTGTATCTGGGACCAGACGCTTCGCTGTGCTCAGCGTCGGCGTGTGACAGTGGCGCGCGGCTCTTCACTTGCTGACGCTGCGTGCTCGGATCGTTGGTGGTTTGTCGGTTCGCCCCCGCGGGGTGACGCGGCGGCTCATGTTTTGTGGGGTTCTCGGAACTCCCCTCTACTTGCGAGCGTGTGCAGGAGAGGGAGGAGTACATACTCTTTTGTTTATCACGCTTAATCTGATGAACAAAAGTCAACCACGGGTCCCGGCCGATAGAGGAGGTATCGTCGATGGGTTGGGTTCCTCCTGTGAGCGTTGGGTATGTCGCGGATAAGTGACCGATCAACGCCCCATGCCTCGACGGGGCTTTCGCAAGGGCCCAGGCCCTGCCGGCTGTTGCGCGGCCGGCGAAGGCGGTGGGTGGTGTCGCTCGGGCTTTTGTGTTTTGTGCTGCCGCATCTTTATGTAGTGGCGATGGGGGTTGAAGATTTCCCGCTGACCTGTGCCGGCATGTTCGCCCAGCAGATCACGCCGCAGACGCCGCGCTACGCCTTCCAACTCACCGGCGACGACGGGCTCGGCGGCCAGCCGCGGCTCGTGCCCTTTCGCGATATCGGCGCCAGTAAACGCAGCTTTTTTGTCCACGCCTACGGCAGCGCTTCGCCCAACACCTGCCACACCTACTTCTACAACGACACGCCCGAGGCGTTCTCCGCGCGGATGTCCGACTGGCTCACGGGCTTCATGAACACCTGGAAGCGCAAGCACGCGGACCAGGAAGCGCCCCAGCGCCTGACGCTCTGGCTCGAGCAGATCTACCCCGAGCGTGGCGAGCCGATCCCCGTGCTGCACTATCGCGCCAAGGATAAGGCTGTGGAGCTTAAGCCCAAGGTCCAGTGGCCTGCGGGTCTGGTGGAAGAAAACGAGAAGGCTGAGGACTGAGCATGATCGCCCGACTCGATCAGGCCTGGAAGATGTTCTGGTTCAAGCGACAGCACTGGCACCCGCTGGGGTTGATCCGCATCGTGCTGGCCTACCGCGCGATCAAGCGGTACATCCCCGAGGCGACCGGGTTTGTCAGAAAAGAATTGCATGTGGACCCGGCCCATTTTTTCGATAACGTCGGCAGCACGCTTGCGATCGTGCCCTACCCGCCGAGTCAGTCGGCCATGCCGATCCTGACCTACGGGCTGTACCTCTCGGCGCTGCTTGCGATGGTCGGGTTCTTCACGCGGACGAGCCTGGCGATCCTGGGCCTGGGCCTGCTGTATGCGTACAGCGGTCACGCCATGCGCGTGGGCTTTAACCACCAGAACGCGATGATCCTGCAGGTCTTCTTGATCCTCGCGCTCGCGCCGGGCAGCAAGGCCTGGTCGCTGGATCGGCTGCTCGCCATCGCGCGATTCTCCTGGAAAAGAAAGGCAAAACCGCTGCAACGCCCGGGGCTGCTACGCATCGCACGACACATGCAGGGGCCGGCCGTGCCGCGCTGGGGCCTGCAACTGATCCTCGCGCTCTTCGTTGTCGTCTACACCGGGGCCGGCGTCTCCAAGCTGCGCTACTCCGGCTATCAGTGGTACGACGGGCAGACGCTGGCGTACTACCTCGACGGCACGCATCAGGCGGAGAAAAAAATCAGCCAGCCCTTCTTCGCCGACCCCGCGTACGCCGACGCGTTCCCGTGGAAGGATGATGTGGGCCTAGTCGACCACAGCTACGGCAACTACAGCCATCCGATCTTTAAAGAGAAACTCAACTACGCCTGGTTCTTCGCGGCCGTGTCGATCGCGACCCTGCTCCTGGAACTCGTCGCGATCGTCGTTTACATCAGCCCGGAAATCCGTAATCTCTACCTGCTAAGCGCGATGGCCATGCACCTGAGCATCGGCTTTGCGATGAACCTCTCGTTCAGCGAGTACCGCCTGCTCATCCTGCTGCTGCTGAGCTACCCCGTGCTGTGGATGCAGATCACCTGGCCGATCCGGAAACTGCTCAAGCGCCAATCCTTAACCCCCGCGTGAGTAGCGGGAACAGCCGGCGGCCATAACGCCGGATAAGAGAAGCGTGCTGTGTCAACGCGTCCGGCGTCCGTAGGCCGCCGGCGATTGTGAATTTCGCGCATCGCAGATTCATTCTTACGCTTTCAGAAACACCGCTCGCCCGGCAGGGCCGCCGCCTGGCGGATCCACTGCGCGAGTTGTGCCTCGTCGATCGGCTCATTCTCGTATAAATGAAGGTAACGGACATCCTTCATCTTCGATGCCACCGGCGGGGGCGGGTCCAGCTCCGCGCCTTTGAAAAACGTCACCTTCATATACTTTTTGATGCAGTGAAAGGCGATAAACCAGCCGTTACCCTCAATTCCATAAAACGGCGTGTTCCAGCGAACCGCCTTTTTTACGCCCGGCACCTCGCGCTCGATGAGCCGATCCAGCAGCTCTCCCACCGCGCGTTTCCAGTCGGGGATGGCTGCGAGATAGGCCTGCACCGGCTCGTTGCCGTCGGCCTTGGCAATCTGCGGGTTGCCGCCGGAGAGCAGCCTGGGCTTATTCGGCTCGGGCGTGGCGGGCCGAGCCTTGGCCGACGGCTTCTTGGCGGCTTTCTTCGTTGCTTTCTTGGCCTGTTTCTGCGGCTTTTTCGGCTTTTCCGGCTTACTTCGTGTGGACTTACCTGCCATGGTTCAGCTCCGGTCTTCGGGTTCTTCGCTGGCCTTAAGCACCTTGACCGCGCGCAGGGCCAGGAACATCGGCAGCTCGCGGCGGGCGACATTCTCGGCCGGGGCGCGCGGGCCCGAGTCGCTCTTTTTGTGGCTTGTCCATTCTTCAAACTGCTCGATCAGCAGGCCCTGCCGGGACATCGCGTTGATATAGTCCGCAAGCGGGCGGTGGTGGGTGGTCGTGGCCGCCTTGGGGTCGCTGCCCGGGTGGGTCTGGATCGGCGCGGCGAACGGGGTCAGGTAGCGATCGATGCGGCGGTACTGCACCTGCGCCTTTTCATCCCAGCCCCAGTGCGAGTGCTTGGGCGTGCGGAAGCACGGGTGCATGACCACTGCGATGAAGTGTCCGCCGGGGCGCAGCGCGCTGCTGACGGTGGCGAAGGTCGTGTCGAGCTCTGCTACATCCTGCAGCGCGAGCACGCAGACGACGGTGTCGAAGCTGCCGGGCATGGGGGCCTTGGGGCTCGCGGGCTTTTCGCCGGCGTTCTGCTGCGGTTTTTCTCGCTTCGTTGCACGGCGGGAAAACAAGCCCGCCGCATCCGCCAGCACATAGTGCAGCTCCGCCGGCCCGCGCTGCCGGGCCATCTCGATCAGCGGGGCCGAGGCATCGACCCCCGTCACTTGGGCCCCGAGCTTTTGCAGCAGCCGACAGAGCACGCCCTGCCCGCAGCAGAGGTCCAGGATTCTTCGGCCACGCAGCGACTTGACGCGCGCATCCTCGCTGACCCCCAGCAACTTGAGCACGCCCGGCAGGACCACGTGCTGGTGGTATTCACTGCCCGCATCGCCCACGAGCTGGTCGTACCACTGCGCATTCTCAACCCACGCGGTATCGCTGGGCTTGGCCGACACCGACGGCCCCGGCCGCGCCGCCGGCTTGCCCGGCCGACGCACGCGCTTGGCCCCGCGCTTACGCCAGGGCCCCTTGTTTGCTTGATCACGACCTTCCATGCACGCACGATACCCGCAGCCACGACGTGAGTCACTTGGAAATTCTCTATCAACCCATGACAAGCAAATGCCAACGGTGGGATGGGCGTCCCGCCCGTCATCAAGGCGGAGCGTTGAGTCACAGCAGATTTCCGGCGGGTGGCCGGGGACGAGTCCGCGAGCCCCCGGACCTGTAGACAAAAGACAGATCAAAGCCTATTCGTTCCGGGTTCTTCGCCGAGCCTGCACCCCGGCCACCTAACGCCATAAAACGAACACATTGACCTGCTTGAACACGTGCGCTATTGTCTCGATACGCCCGGCTTACCTGCGGGGCGAGCGGTGTGGGATTGCGTCGATCCTGCAATCGAGTACGACAGATCGCGTGCTCACTGGAACCGTTCGATCAACCATTGGCTGAACTAAAGGAGCGCACGTGTCTGAGTTCGAACCCAATCAACACGAGAGTCAAAAGCCAGACTCGCTGGCGAGCGAGGTTTTGTCGGGTCTCAAGTCCGAATTTGTTAACTCGCTGCAATGGGCCCTGTGGGGAGCAGGCATCGGCGCTATCGTGCTTGGGGTGGCCGGGTTCTGGTTCTTCGGAGTCACGGGCCTGGCGTTAGGGGCGGGGGTCGGCGCAGTTGCGGGCGGCCTCGCAGCCTGGTTCTTTTGTCTGAGCATCTGAAGGCTATGCACGCGGGAGTTTGCCAAGACCGACGTCCGAGTCGCCAAGTGTGTGCGCGGCGGGTGGCCGGGGACGCGTCCGCAAAACCCGGAACAGATGACGATTGTCAGATCAACGCCTGGTTCGGCGAGCCTCCACCCCGGCCACCCGCCGCCAGTATGCACAGGGCACAATGGCGCGTGTCCAGCATTAACAGCCGGTTACGCGACAAAACCCTTGCCCCACGGCTGCAAATCGGTAGACTGATATACAACTGTGATCCGTATACTTACTGTTAGACTGACATGACTGGACTGCGCCGCTTCATCATGTGCCTAGGCTGCATCGTGATAGTCATTATTGCTCTCTATCCTCCGCGCATTTTTGAGAATGGCCATGCCGTTGCGCCACGCGGTTTCGCTTTTTCAAACAACTTCTACCAAGCGAATTATGAAGAGTGGGATCACAAACAAGAGCCCGATGGATCGACTAGTTATCTATTTCACTACGACGCAGTTGAGTTAGATGTAGTACAATTTGTCTGTGAGCTAATCATTGTCTTTGGCATCACTGGTTTTTTATGCTGTCTTACGGCAAACCGTCGGTCTAACCACCGGCAGCAGTTGATCTGCGACACGCGCGATGGATAATTGGGTTGTCGGTTGGGAGTCCGCTTCCGCGGGCGGCCGGCAACTGAGCCTTTTACGTAACCCGGCCATGGGCACCTCCTTCATCATCGCGGGTCAATCGTTCCGGCGCCGGAGCATCATCAAGCTCTCAGCGGACGAACGCGGTGCGCTCGAACGCACCGGCACCGTCGTCCTCGCACGCCCAGTAGAGTGGCCGCTGCCAGAGCGGACCCCGTACATGGAACGGGCTTACGTCGACCCGGGCGGGACGGACATCTGGGGTGCGGGGCCGTACCTGAAGGTGCCGAACGTCGGACCGGACGACGAAGGCGAGGTCGTCAACCGCGTGTTCTGCCCGTGGGGCTACCCGCCCGATCCACTTCGCGCGTTCCGAAGAAACATCCATATGCGGTTGGAGCGTGTCGAGATTGTTCGTGTGGCCGGCGCGGCATGGGAGTGGCATATGACAGCGAAGGCCGGATAACCCGCCAATGCAGTGAACCGGGCGGGTGGCCGGGGAAGAGTCCGCGAGCCCCCGGACCTGTAAACAAAAGACAGATCAAAGCCTATTCGTTCCGGGGGATCGCCGAGCCTCCACCCCGGCCACCCGCCGTTTACGCGACAAAACCCTTGTCCCCCGGCTGCTATTGGGTAGACTGATACACACAACTTTGATTTGTATAGTAACTGTTAGCGACAGTATGGAACATCTAACACCAAGTCGCGTACGAAGGTTCTGGCGTCACTATGCGACCATATGCGGCGTCATGTTACCGCTACTAGTCGCTTTTATTGTCTCGCTGCAACAAGTCACCATGGTCGGACGATCAGTCAACAAGCCGGATCAGTTTTTGCGTTCAGAGAATCTGTTCCCTTGGCAGCAGGCGTCGCCGACGTTTGTCGAACTTGACGAGTGGGATGCCATTGAGCTGCACAGGTACTACTGCTTCGGATTGGTGGGCGGGCACTCCGAAACCTACTCACGCGGTCGCTAACCACCGCCTGCAGCGGCTGTGTTTAAAGTCAAGCCGGTTGGAGTGATTTTTCGGGTTGATTTTCGGGGTTGTTTAGGCATTGGGCGTACTCCGGGTTCCAGGGTTTTGCGTCGCGGACCATCGTGTTGAGCATCGTCAGCAGCTTGCG
>JBGSTE010000516.1:0-2942 GCA_041736655.1 Phycisphaeraceae bacterium
CGCAAGCTGCTGACGATGCTCAACACGATGGTCCGCGACGCAAAACCCTGGAACCCGGAGTACGCCCAATGCCTAAACAACCCCGAAAATCAACCCGAAAAATCACTCCAACCGGCTTGACTTTAAACACAGCCGCTGCAGACGGCGGTTAGGCCTCTTCAGAATATTGATCCTTGAGCCTCATACTTTCGGGATCAGGCTCTGACTTGTAAGTGCCGTCTGATTGAGGAGAATGTTTTATATAGGGCTTTCGGCCTTCATTCTGTTTAGCACGAGCCTTCTTAAAGCGATCTAAATCTCCAGAGAGAAAATCTACTGCGTGTAATACGAGGTCTCGACACATGGTGTCAATCACATTCTCCAAATCGTCTAACGACTTCAAGGGATAGTTGCCGCCCGATCCCCTTAGTCGCCATAGCGCGATCGCATTCCAGTCGGAATCTGGCCAAGCGTTAGAGCCTTCACCAAGCTTGACGCGACATTCCGGTGAACCGTCTTTCCAATGGCAGTTGGCAGATAGGACAATGTAACTATCGCCGCTTCGGTATGACCTCGAAGCGTACCAATCATCAATATGATCTTCCCCCTCGGCCCGGAAGGATGTATCAGCAAGATGACGGTTGAAGGCCGTATCGGCAAGCTGAACGAAATTTGTCGGCGTGAGTTGCACTTGAGGCCTAACAGTTGATTGAGCGGATCAGTCTATCCGCGGATTGGGTGCGTTAGACAGACCCCGAGTCTGTCTATCACAGGATTCTACAGGGATATCCAGACGCCACAAGCGTTGGGATCACGATTTTGTCGCATCAGATAAGCCGAGCGCAGGATATGAGCAACGCTTAGGCCTGAAACGCGATAGCACATCATGCCTGACGCCTTGCCCTTAATTCGCGAACCATTCTCTGAGGCGGGTGGGTAGAGCGCATAGAAACCCACCAGGTCGAACCGCTTATCACCATTGGCGGTGGGTATCGTTTCACTCCACCCACCCTACAGGCTTGGATTAGTCCCACCAGAAATGGATGAAGTTTTCTTCCGCAATCCGTGACAACGGGGAACCCTCACCGTCCCACTCTGACAAGTAACCTTCAAGCCCCGCCTGCATCATTTCATCTTCGGGAAATAGTGCCTCAATCTTCTCCAAGTCAGCCTCGGTAACCCGCCTCAAGAATCGCAGTTTGAGGCCTGCCGGATCTGCAAACGTGACTCGGCAAGGGATCACCGACGCAATCGCATCGGCCTTCTCTGCGACCAAGCGAATTGTCGATTCAACATCCCAGGAATAGCTCTCGGCACCATGCGAACCGACCTGGAAGTCGCTCACAATCTGACCGATCGGTGTGTCAAGGGGAACGGCATAAAGCTTATGTCCTTCGTCGCCGTCCTTGAGTCCGAAAAAAACATTCAGGGTTGAGTCGGACGAACTCGGAGGATCTCCGTAAAGCATGCCATCAGGAACTAAGTCACCTACTTGCATTGGCGTGTTTGGGTTGGGGTTGGGTGAATTCGGTTGTTGGTTCGAGCCGTCACAAGCAGCCAGTGCGACTAAGATTGCAAATGGTAAGAGGAATCTCATTTTCAGCAGTACAGTTGATTAGGCGGATCCATCTATCCGCAGACGTCGTGTGTTCGACAGGTCCGGCGTATGTCTATTGCCTGCTGCCAGATATTACGACTTACCCGGCGGTGTGATCAATCTACCAGAAGAAACTTCCGAAACAAAGCAGAATTTTTGACCCGCGACCCGGCTTGCGTTGTTGCGTACGCTAGGCGCGTCGTTGATGTCGGGGTTTGCGGCGTTAACAACGCATAGCGACTCGTTGACGACACAATCTGTGTCGTTGGCAACGCTAACCTTGTCGTAGACCACGCAACCCGCGTTGTTCACGACACATCGCTTGTTGTTGACGACGGGACTCTTGTCGATGTCGACGCAAACCCGGTCGTTCACGACGCGATGCTTGTTGTTGCGGACGGATCGGGGATTCTTGTCCTTCAGCGGCGGGGCGGGGCTGGGATCGGGGGGATTATCGGCTTAAAAAGTGGCGGCGGGAAATGGGCGATAGGGCGGAAGCCTTGGTCGTGGTTGGGCGCTTTGAGGCCTGACACATAATGGAGCGGGCATCCAGCCCGCCAACAGGCCAAGGGGCGGACTCGATTCCTCTCGTGGCCGGGCCACGATGGCGGGCAAGAGGCCTGCACACCCTTTTCCTTTTTGAAAGACGCTTAAGACACGCGAGAATGGGAGCGGCTGACGATGCGAGATTTCATACCACGACGCGATGCGGACCTTCTGAACTGGGCCAGGGTTTTTAATCTGGAGTTGGGAACAGCACCGGGGCCTGAGGGATATGGGGTCAGCGCGGCTCAGGCGGCGGCGTATGACACGGTATGGACGGCGTATCGGGAGGCGTACGCGCAGGCTAGCGCACGAACGACGCGCGGGCCGGTGGCGGTGCAGGCCAAGAACGATGCGCGGCAGGAGCTGGTGCGGATGAGCCGAGTGCTCGCGGGGGTGGTGCGTTCGCATCCGGGGATCAGCGGGGAGAGCCTGGTGAAGCTGGGATTGAATGCGGCTCGGCTGGGGCGCGGAAGGTTGATGGAGATCGCGCGTCCGGGCGCAGCCCCGCAACTGCACGCGCTGGGCGTGACGGGCTGCTCGGTGCAGTTGCGATTGTCGGACATTTCGACGACCGGGCGCAAGCGGCCCAAGGGCGTGTACGGGCTGCTGTTGTTTTATTGGGTGGGCGATCGGCTGCCGGGGAGCGTATCGGACTGGTCGCTGGGCTTAAGCACAAAGGAGACGCGCTTTGCGTGGACGCTGCCGCTGAACTTTGGCGGCCAGGCGGTCCGCCCCGGTACGCGGGTGTGGCTCAGCGCGTGCTGGCTGAGCCCGACGCTGGAGCAAGGCCCGATGAGCCAGCCGATCTCGGTCTACCGGG
>JBGSTE010000570.1:0-11497 GCA_041736655.1 Phycisphaeraceae bacterium
CGGCCTGCATTCGCTGGCCGGCGGAGGCGTGGGTGTATTCCTCGGGCAGGTCCTGCATGCGCAGCACGCCCTGGGCCAGCGCCCGCACGCGATCCGGCTCGACCGACCAGGCCAGCACCGAGTCGACGCGGTCGCTCCATGCATCGCTTCGATCGGCGCTTTGGATCGAGAGCGGGAACCGCCGACGCTGATCCTTCTGCTCCAGGTGCTGGCGGTACTGCTCACGCAGGTCGGTGTAGGGGCTGTAGACCCACTGCACGCTGTAGCGCAGGACCGATGCAAGCGCGTCGGTGGAGTCAAGCTGCTGGTCATCGGGGCTGAAGCTGATGTAGTTCAGGCTCGGCGCGTCGATGTAAACCGGTGCGATGGGGCCGTGATCGGCGACGACGGTGAACAGGTTCTGCATCGACTTACGCCGCAGGGTGATCGAGGCCTGCCGGGTCGGCGCATAGTCGATCGCCAGGCGAAGCCCGTGATCGGGCATCTGAAGCGAAAAGTCATCGACCCCTGAGAGCGGCGGCCGGGACCAGACATGGTTTCGCGTGTCATACGCATCCTGCACCGCGCCGCGCAAGAGCCAGCTCTGGCCTTCCTGACCAAGCGTGAGGTCGCCTTGCTCGATGCTGACGTTCAGCACCGGCTCGGTCGAGCCGCCGCCGATCGAGCCGCCGCCGAGCTTGATGCGGTTGTTGAATCCGGTCTGGCTCTGAACGGTTGGCCTGGCGCTGATCAGCGCCGCGGCAAAAGGGTCCTGCTTGGCGCGTGGGATGACCAGAAACGTCACCGCCGCAACCAGCCCGCAGCTAAGCCCGATGGCCAGGGCGCTGAGTCGGAAGTGAAGACGCAGGTAAGGCCCGGTGATCGGTTCCGGACGTGTCGGCGTGGCGGGATCGCCGGCCCCGCGCTGGTGGCGCTGGTGGACCAGATCGCCGGCGGACTTGAGCTGGAACGTCAGCGCTGTCAACAGGGTGACAAAGCAGTACAGCACCAGCAACACGCCATACAGCAGCGAGACGCCGCCGGGCAACACGCTCGCCGCGATCATCTGCAGCGGGCTGAGCACCGCCAGTTGCGCGTACTCACGCCGGGTCTTGAGGGCAAACAGCAGCACCAGTTGCAGCGCTATCGTGAAGTGACCCACCAGCGCCACCGGCTGCGAACTGCGGGTGATCATCGCTTCGAGTGTCATGAGCGCTACCGCGCCGATCGCACCGAGGTTCAGCAGGTTGCGGTCCAGCCCCAGGCGGTATCGCCCCTCGGTCAGCAGCCACGACACCCCCGCCAGCAGTCCGACCAGGACCAGGAGCATCGGACGACCCTCGGCAATACAAAACGCCACCATCCCGAGCAGGACCTGCACGAAGGCGAGCTGACGGAACTGGCGGTCGATGGGCTTCAAGGGTTTTGCGTCCGCGCGGGCTTGGCAGGGGAGACTTCAAGTGGCGCTGTGTATCGCTGACTAACCGCAAGATGCCTGGCGCCGGGCTGTTGTTTGATGGCCAGGGCGAGGCGACTCTCGGTCTGAATGCAAAGGCGATCGAGGTCTTCGCCGCTGAGAACTACAGCGCGTCGGCCGGTGCGTACCGCCTGCGTCCTTGCCCGGCCGGGGCGGATGATGACCGAGGGTGCCTCGCCGGTGTAGCGACGCATTGCCGGGGCGCTGCCGGGCTTGAGCTGCGCGAGCGTTTCCAGCAGGCGACCACGGTGCGGCAGCGAATGATGCGCCCGCAGCGCCGGCGCGTCCGCACCATTGACGATCAGCCCGACGCGATAGCCCGCCTGATACGCATCACACACCAGCGACGCCGCCAGGTCGATCGCACGATCGATCCGCTGCATCTGCTCGGGCGTGATCGAAGCAGTCTCGGCCGATTCATACTGCGGCGCATCGTCGGACAGGTCGACATAAATCACCAGGCTCGGCGGCACCGGCTGGGTCAACTCGCGCGACACGAGCTTGCCCATACGGGCCGAGTGTTTCCAGTCGATGACCTTCAGCCCGTCGCCCATGCGGTAGTCGCGCAGCGCGAAGAACTCTTCCGTGCCGCCGGCCTTGTCGAGTTGGTGATAGCCGCCGGCGTCCAGGCGCGTGATCCGGCTCATCACCGCGCGCGTCACGCGGTAGAGCCTGGGCAACACCAGCAGCGCATCAGCCTTCTCAAACACCAACACCCGCCGCACCAGCCCGAACGGAAAATCACTGTGCAGTTCGACGCACGACAACGTCAGCTCGCCGCGACGGCTGGGCCAGCACGAGGACTGTGCTTGGACCGTCTGTCTCGCGCCTAAGTGAACGACCCAGCCCGTGGGCCTCTCCAGCAGACGCTGCGGCTGCTCGCTCATCGGCCCGTGTCGGAGGTGGCCCTCGCGGCCCCGGCCCCAGGTCTCGGTCAGCACCAGACTGAACGCCGGCAACCACGAGCCTTTGGTCAGGCGATAGCGCAACACCAGTTCCTCGCCCGTCACGCCGTGGTCCGGCACATCACGCTCAAGCTCGATCCCCCGTAACGCCAGCCAGACCCACAACAGCGACACGAGCAGCGCGCCCAGCAGCAAACCCACCGCCATGAACATGAGATTGGCCTGCGTATAAAACGCCGCGCTCAGCGAAGCGGCCAAGATGAACAGATAGGCCCAGCCCGTCGGACCCACCTGCAATCGCGTGTGGTTAGGGCTTGGCATGCGGGCGCTCGCTCAAATGCTCAGCGATTCTGATTCAGGTAAGGATCCGCGTCACGCAGCGTGCGGTCCAGGTAGTCCTCGGGCACCACCAGCGTGTCCCGGCCAAGAGGCAGCGTGATCAGCACGCGCTTGCTGCCACGCGGCAGATTGATCGTCTCCATCGCCCCCTGGTGTCCTTCACGCCGGGCGACGATCTGCACTTCGTATTCAAGCACGCCCGAGCCGAACGCATCCACGGGGATCTTGAACCGGCCCTGCCCGTCGGTGATGTGTCGGCCAAGGGCCTTTGTTTCGGTCGGGGTATCCGGCTCAAGCACCGCCATGACCAGCGCACCCCCGCCGGTGGGGTTTTCTTCAGTCAGCCGAGCGTCGTCGCCATCCACGACCTGAATCGCCGCGATAGAACCGCGAACGACCCGCCCTTGAATCGCATAGCCGCTCGAGCAGCCTGCCATCAGCACCGCAAAGATGAATAGCGCACTGATCCGCATCTAATACCTCAGATCGGTTTGAGTTCGTCGGCCGGTGGCAGGTCTTTGAGTGAGCCCAGGCCGAACACTTCAAGGAACTGCTTGGTCGTGCCGTAGAGCATGGGTCGACCGAGTTCCTCGGCCCGACCGACGACCTTGACCAGGTGCTTGTCCATCAGCACGCGCAGCACCTCGCCGCTGGCCGAGCCGCGGATGGCCTCGATGTCCGCCCTCACGATCGGCTGCTTGTACGCGACGATCGCCAGCGTCTCGAGCTGCGAGGCGCTCAGCCGGCCGCTGTCGGACTTGGTACGCTTGAGCCCGTCGAGCACGTCCGCATACTTCGCCAGCGTCACGACCTGCCACGCGCCCGCGACTTTTTCAATCCGGAAGCTGCGCCCCGTGCGTTCGTATTGCTCGTTGAGCGCTTCGATGGATTCTTCGACCGCCCGACCGGCACCGGCTACGCCTAACGCCTCGGCCACCCGGCTCGCGGTCATCGGCCGCTCACTGGTCATCAGCGCCGCCTCGACGCGCGCATCCAGATCCTCGGGCAGAATCAGCGGAGCCTGCGGCGGGTGATCTTCCGACAGGACCTCGACCGCCTCGCTGTCGCTGTCCTGCACATCGGTAGGGTTGGCTTCATCCATGATGCGGGCATTGTAACGCAAGCCATGAAAAAAGCCGCCCGTCGGGGCGGCTGTTGGATTCGGGTTGAGGGCGGGTTTTGCGACTTACCCCACATGCCGGCGCAGCGCGTCCATCTTCTTCTGAAGATTCGAGCCGGGGCACTCGGTGGCCTTGATCTCCTGGTGCGAGCGGACCATCGCGGTCTTGACGCGGTACACCCGTTTGAGATCGGCGGTCGTCTTGAACAGGGCGTCAAGCTGGGCCTGAGTCGGCGCCTGCTTGGCGAAATTGCCCAGCACGAGGATGCCGACGTTGTTCTCGTTGTTCTCGCTCACGTGCGCGCCCTGGTAGGCGATGGGTCGGCCTTCCCAGACCCGGCCGGCGCGGTCGACGATGTAGTGGTAGCCGATGTCGCCCCAGCCTCGGTCGCGGACGTGGGTGCTGCGGATCGACTCGATGCGTGCTTTGGTCGTGGCGGTATCGGTGAAGTCAACGGTCTTCGAGCCTTCGTGGTGGACGGTGATCTTGGTGATGCCGTTCATCGCGTTGACTTTGGACTTGTTGGGGCCTGCGCTGGCCCACTGGCTGCGTGCCAGGGCGCTGATGCCGCCAGCAGCGACGACGGGCGGGGTCACAACGCCCGGCTGGGTCGGCTGGGTGTAGGGCGGCTTGACGGGCGTGTAGACACCGCGTTGGGTCGGGCCGGCCGGGTACCCAGGCCAAGGGGCGGTAGGCCGACCGGCATAGCGGCTGCCGCTACTGGCGCAGCCGCCAAGCACCAGCGTGCTCAGCCCCGCCAGCATCATGTGCCGACGGGTCAACCTTTGTTCCTGTTCAGTCCCCATGCTTGTCCTTTCCTGTGGCGTGGTCTGTCCCGCGTCATCCTTGCGCTTTTTAAGACGCACGCGAGCAGATCACCATACTCATCGGGCCAGCAGATTCTACCACTGAATAATTCAATTGAGCAGTCCCGCTTGCAAGTCTCACACACCCGACCATATCGCCTTGAGCTTCCCGGTCAAGGCGAGTGAAACCCAAGCCCAGTTTCAGATGCTGGCGTAAAGCAAGCGGCCCGTTATCCGGTCGTTGCGGCCGTCAGTGCCAACGCAGCCTCAGGCGGAGGGGGCGTTGGCACCGCACGATTGGTCGCCAGCACCACCATCGGTATGCCCGGCGTCTGCTTCTGAACCTCCAGCATCGTCCGCCAGCCCGTCGCCGCTTTGATCAGGCTTGCCATCTGCATCGGATGAGGCGGGCGATAGGGGTGCAGCGGCCGCTCGTGATCCAGCACCGGGCACTTACTGATCGCCAGCACCGCACCGTCTTCGCCTGTCAGCCGACGGGCCTCGGTCAGCAGAGATACCGGGTTGTCATGCGCCTCCACCCGGTCAAACACGCACACCAGCCCGGCCGAGCCATCGTCCATCGGCAGCCGACGCAGGTGCGTCTGGTGCAGATACGTCGGAGCCTTGCCGGGGTATCCCGCCCGCGACCCGTGGTGCTTGGCGAACTCCTTTGCAACCCTGATGTGTCCTGCCTCTCGCTCGATGCCCACGGCCGTGACCCCGCGCGTCGCCAGAATCTGTACGACAATCCCCGACCCGCAGTCGGGAACAACCACCGTTGCATCGCGCATGACCATGCCCTGATCCATTAACTGCGTCACCGCGTTGACTTTCAGCATCACCCAGTGTGCAAACGACTCGTCCGCGTTAAATCGTGTCCACTCGCTCTTATCAAACGTTGTCGGCGGGGCGCTCGCGGGGATCGTGTCTATGCCGGGCCCGACGCCGAAAACCTCCGCGTTCCACAAGAGCGGCGTGCCTCCATAACGCTGGCGAACGACGTCCAGGTCCGGCGCGATACGGTCAAAACCCCACTTCTTATGGAACACCACACGAGAGGTGTCGATGCCCGTGTCGGTGTCGGCCGTCGTCGCACGATCCTTGCGCATCGTGTGCCGGTGCGTGAACGCAATATGCGGCACCGCCCAACAGCGATAGCCCGCAAGACGCGAACGCATCCCGAAGTCGATCGTCTGCCCGCGCAGAAACGCCTCGTCGAAACCGCCCAATTCATCGTAGAGCTTCCGTGTGCAGCAATAAAAACAGCCCATCACGTGATCGACCTCAACCGCTCGTGTCACCATGTTGCTCGGCAGGCCCGCGCACACGTGGTGATAGCCCTTGGGGTGCAGGATGAAGTCGCCCATCGCATGGATCCGGCCGTCCGGCGAGAGCTGCTTAGGCCCGACCACCGCCAAATCCTTAGGCCCGGTATCAAAGGTCTCGCACAGCTTCGCCGCCCAGTGACGCGTGTGGATCACGATGTCACCATCGAGCCTCGCCAGCAGTTGACCGCGACTGGCGCGCACGAGTTTGTTGGCTGTGATCGACAGCACCCCACAGTGCGGCGCCTCCATCAGTGTCAGGAACGGCTGCCCGCCGCGCCAGGTTTTCGCTGACCATGCCCGCAGTGTTGGCAGCGAATCGTCGGTCGACCCGTCGTCAAACGCAAGGATTTCCAAAGGCGTCGGATCGTCCTTGAGCGTGTCCCACAGTGATTGCAGCAGGTCGCCGATCAGGTCGGTCTTGCCGTCCTTGGACGATGTGACGCCGTTGTTGAAGTTCGGGATCAGGATCGACAGGCGGGGTGATTGCATGGCAGGGGTCCAACTGCTGAGTGCGGATCGAATAAATGACAGATGATTGATCGCATTTGGCCTGTTGCATCCGCCATCGGCAATCCGCCATCGCACATCTAACATCGGTTATCGGCCAAATTCACGTTCGCTGCCGAATGCCGTCGATTTCGTCACAGATGAGCAATATCCACGCGATCGCCGTTCAGCATGTCCCCGCCACATCCGACTCGGTCACCTGCGATCTCTGGCAGGTCGAGCGCGGAGGCGACGGCCTGGTTCTCGTCCGCGGTGCCAACACCCCCGAACCCGAACCCGCCGACTGGCGCGAGCGCCTCGCGTGGTTCACGCGCCAAATCCCCGGCGTCGTCATGGTCGGCGCTAAACGCTTCATGCCCGACGGCCACGTCTTTTCCCTCGGCGAATTCGTCATCCACCCCAAGGGCTTTCACCACCACGGCAAGGGCGTCGACGGCAAGTGCTACCGCTTCCCCGAAGAAGTCGACACCATCGCAGGCGGTGTCGCGCTCGTAGATGCCCAGTCCTTTGATGAGGTCGACGGCCAAGGGTTACTCGAGCGCCTCGGTCAGCTCGGCATGATCGGCCTGGGCCTGGCACTTCGCCGTCACGGCGGACGCGTCATCGCTGCACCGCAGGCCGGCGTCACCGACACGTTTACCCCCAGGCTCAACGCCGCAGAGTCGGCCGCATTTGTTTCCGAGTTTGGCTTCCACTGGGTCGCGCCGGACCTCGACCGCGTGCGCGAAGACCACGCCGGCGGGGGGCTGTTGTGGAACGCGTTTTTCCATGCCGGGATGATGCCCTTTGAGAAGTACGACCAGCGCGGGGCCCTGTGCTGGGAGGGGTACCAGAAGGCCGACGTTTTCCGACAACGCGCCCACCACCTGGCTAAACTTGTCGCCAAGTTCACGCTCCCTCCGGACGGCATCGGCGGGCATGTCCTCGACGTCGGCTCAGGCGATGGACTCTTCTCGCACCTCTTCGCGCTCGAGGGCTGCCAGGTCATCGGCATCGACCCCGAACCCCAAGGCGTCGCGCAGGCAACGAAGATGTGCGCCGCACAAAACTATCCCAGCGGCACAAACGCCCCGCAATTCCGCGTCGGCCGAGGCGACGCCATCCCCTTTGAATCCGACAGCGCCGCCTGCGTCAGCCTCTTTGATGTCATCGAGCACCTGAACAACCCCATCGGCGTACTCAACGAGATCGCCCGCGTGCTTAAGCCCGGAGGCCACTTTGTCTGCGTCACCCCGAGCTGGCAGTTCGGTGGCTCCTCCGACGCGACCTACCACGGCTACGAGTTCAACCAGGAAGAACTCAACCGCATGCTCAACGCAGCCAACGGCATGCATGTCATCCACAACGGCCAGATCAGCGGCGTGTATCGCGACCTGGTGGTGGTGGCTCGAAAATCAAACTGATTCGTACATTAAACGCCTGACAGTGCAACAAGACACCGTGCGATCAACACACCCTGATCGCTACCGATCGGCACCGCCTGATGCCCTTGAATCGGCGCGGATGAGTGGAGTTGTTTGAGTAGCGCGTTGAGTTGGTCCTGATTGCCAGCACCAAACGGTACGAACAAGAGCAGTGTCGGACTGCTGCATTGATCTGCACTGAACGCCCGAACGGCTTCGATGCCGGCCAGGATTGTCGCATCGCACTGACCGGTGTCTACGATGCGCAGCCCGTTTTGCTCACCCAGCCAGCGGTACAGGCCGTCGTGATCGCCAACCAATCGGATTGAACTTCCGGGTGCGACATTGCGCAGCGCCTGGCAGAACCACCTCGCCGTCGCGATCGCCTGCGGATCGTGTGCGCGGTAGACACGATGAAGCATCGAATCGGATTGATTTATCACATCAGAGCAGGAAGCGTCAGTGAGTGATTTGGTTGAACAAGTGACTGACACTCGCTGACGCTTCGTGCTCTGAAGATCGCCGGGCATGGACGCGATGTGATCCGCGTATCGCCTTGCCCACAAGGCAAAAACGAGGCTGTAGTACACCGCCATCGTCGCTGTCGGCTCGTAGCGACCGTTCATCAGGTACTGCCGCCAGGCTTGCGAATAGAGCGGCGCGGTCAGCGTGTCCGTCTCACGCAAGACCTGCGCGATCCGGTCGGCATAGCGCGCCATCCACTGCTGGATCGGCGGGGTGAAGCCGCGTTTGGGACGGTCAAACGCCTCAGCCGGGAGGTAGCGCTTGGCCAGCGCGTGCAAGAGCCACTTGTTCTGCAAGCCGTCCTTACTCATCGGCCCGCTGCCGGGCCGCACCTTGAACCGCGTTGGCAGCGAGAGCATGAACCGCACCACGCGGTGATCGAGCATCGGGTTGCGTGCTTCAAGCGCGTGTGACATCGTCGCACGCTCCTCGATGCAGACTAGATAGTCAGCCAGGTTCGTCTTGCTGTCGGTGTAGAGCACGTTGCCCAGCCGATCCAACTGCGGGTAGCGACGCCAGTACGGCCTGATCGTCTCGATCGGCGAGCCCGCCGCCTGCATCTGCATCTGAGCCGTGTCGCTGAACATCACCGATCGAACGCCGGCCCAGGGCAAGAACGCCGAGTGCTGCAGGTGGTTGACCACATCATCCACCGCCGGGGCGTACTGGCTACGCAGATTCTCTTGATCTGCAAGGCTTTGCGTCTGCAAGACCCAGTTGTATCGGTCGGGATAGCCGGCACTGAGTTCATCGCCGCCCTGACCCGAAAGCACAACCGTCAGGTGTTCGCGACACAACCGGCTGAGCGTACGCTGCGCGGTCACGGTGAAGTTGCCGAACGGCTCGTCGTAGTAGCGCGATGCGTCATCAAGTTCCGAAAGCCAGTCACCCGCTTCCATGTTGATCGATGCACAGCGCCAGTCGCAGCCGTACTGCTCGGCCACGATCTTTGCGTATGGTGTTTCATCATGTGCCGGCGAATCGCTGAAGCCGATCGTGAAGGCCTTGAGCCTGTCATCGCCCGCTGATGCGCGGGCTTTACTCGCCATCGCGGTGATGAGCGAAGAGTCGATGCCGCCCGAGAGCAGCGTGCCGATGGGCACATCCGCGATCAGCCGATCAGTAACGGCCTGACGAAGCAATTCATCGAGCGTGTCCAGCACGTGTTCATCGTCCATCGGCCCAAGCACATCGGGCTCGATCGGCTCAACGTCCCACCAGCGCTCGATCGTGTATTGCCAGGTCCCCGCATCAAGCGTGAGGCGATGACCGGCCGGCAATTTATAAATGCCTTCAAAGATCGTGCGGGGCGACATGACGTAGCCGCGCGTGAAGAATTGTTCGACAGCGGCAGCGTCCATGTTGTACCTGCGGCCGGTGTAGTGCAGGATCGCCTTGAGTTCGCTGGCGAAGATCAGTGCTTCGTCGTTGATCGTCCAGTAAAGCGGCTTCTGCCCCATGCGGTCGCGCACCAGCAGCAGTGACCGCTCGGCGTGGTCGTAATACCCGAACGCGAACATGCCATGCAGTCGATCGATCGCGTCGGGCCCGTCAGTCGCCAGGGCATGAAAGACAACTTCGGTGTCGCAGGTCGTGTTGAAGTGCGCGCCTTGCGATGCGTAATCGCGCATCAAATCGCGATAATTGTAAACCTCGCCGTTGTAGACTAGGGATTGCTGGCGCTCATGATTGACCCAGGGCTGCTGGCCGTGTTTGAGGTCGAGGATCGACAGCCGGCGGTGCGCCAGCCCGACCCCCGGCAGGGTCCACAGCCCGTGCTCATCAGGCCCGCGGTGCGCGAGCGTATCGCGCGCGGCGGCGAGGCGCGATGGGTCGACGATTTGTTGCGGGTCGCGGTACACGACTCCGAAGATGCCGCACATGCCAAGTTCCTCTGGTCTATCACAATTATCGGGGCAGATCAGGTCAATCCGTGAACGGTTTTTGACAGGATCACAGGATCACAGGATCACAGGATTGACAAGGATCAACAGGACTGCTTTTACACACTTTCTCTGATCAACAAATCGTTCAAATCTTCCTGTCGATCCTGCGCATCCTGTTATCCTGTCAATCTCGAACCGATTCTCGCCTTCCCAGCCGAGTCGCGCCCGATGCCCAGCGACCGCGTCAACCGGATGCTTCAACTCGTGATGCTGCTGCAGACACGCACCGGCTGGGATGCGCAGTCGCTGGCGCGTGAGCTGGAGATCTCCACGCGCACGCTGTTTCGTGACCTGAACGCACTGGAGCAGGCGGGTATCCCCTGCCGAAGCGACGAGGGTGGGGGCTACCGCATCCAGCAGGGATTTTTTCTCCCGCCGGTTTCGCTGAATGCTTCGGAGGTCCTTGGGCTCATGCAGTTGACACGGTTCATCGGCCAGCACCGCGATCGGCCGTTCAACGCCTCGGCGTTATCCGCCGTCTACAAGCTCATCTCCTCTGCGCCAGAGCCCCTGCGGTCGACCTGCGGCGAGATGCTTTCGCACCTGAGCATTCTGCCGGACCCGAAGCTCACTACCGACGTCGAGTCGCGCTGCTTTACGCAACTCCAACAGGCGATCGGCCTCATGCGGGCCTGTCGGGTTGTGTACAGCTCGCCTGTTGAAGCAGGCCCGCTTGCCTTCGAGTTTGAGCCATACCTGCTGCACCACGCCAACCGCGCGTGGTACGTGCTCGGGCACTCGACCCTGCACAACGAGGTGCGCATGCTCAAGCTCGTCCGCATCGTGGAGCTGACGCTGCTGACGCGCCGGTTCAACAAGCCAAGTGATTTTTCGTATACGAAGAAGCTCGGCAACGCCTGGCGGATGATCCCCGAGGGCAAGGAGTACGACATCGAGCTTGAGTTTTCCGCCAAGGTGGCGACCAACGTGAGCGAGATCCGCTGGCACGCGAGTCAGTCGCACACGCTACTTGAAGATGGCCGATGCGTGATGAAGTTCCGCGTCGACGGGCTCGGCGAGATCGCGTGGTGGATCTGCGGCTATGCGGATCAGGTCCTGGTAAAGAAACCCCGGCAGCTTCGCGATATGGTGGCGAAGATGCACCGCGATGCGGCGGGTATGTACGACAGCAAGGCGTAGCGGGCGACGCGAAGCGTCCCG
>JBGSTE010000654.1:0-6337 GCA_041736655.1 Phycisphaeraceae bacterium
GGGTTATTTTTTACATATGATCCTATCTCGAGTTTCATGCCGTCAGTTCCAACGGCAAGCACTGCCGCGTAAATAGCGAGAAGTACGGTGAAATTAAATGTCAAAACTCTGACAGTCCACTTACGTGCGGTATGGTTGTGCCGCAACAGATGATGCGCCGCCCAGAGCAATAGGATCCAAGAGAAGTCGAATATGAGCGAATCGTAGATAATCGCCGTGATGATCATTGATGCGATTGATAACGCAGCGATTACCTGAAAATATCGAGCTACGAATTTCCCGATGTCTCTTATCGGCATCACACTCGTCTCCAAGCCACAACTACTCCTCTTTATGCGGCGGCACGCCCACGATGCTGAAGCCACAGTCGACGTGGATCGTTTCGCCGGTCACGCCGCTGCTGAGGTTGCTCAGCAGGTACACCGCCGTGTCGCCGACTTCTTCGCCTGTGTTGGCACGCTTCATCGAGGACGCGTACTCTTGGTAAGCGATCATCTTGTCCATACCGCCCACGCCTGCGCCGGCCAGGGTCTTGAAGGGGCCGGCACTGATGCAGTTGACGCGGATGTTGCGGTCGGGCTGGCCCAATTCGTAGGCGAGGTAGCGGGTGGTGTGTTCGAGGGCGGCCTTGGCGACGCCCATAATGTTGTAGCCGGGCGTGACTTTTTCGCCGCCGTAGTAGGACATGTTGATGATCGCCCCGCCGGGCTTCGGTTTAGTCTCGGTGGTCTTCTGCATCAGCGGCAGCGCGGCCCGGGCCATGGCCAGCAGCGTGTAGGCGGACGTATCGATCGCGCCGGTGTAGACCTGGCGCGGGGTCTTGTGGAACATGTCGGCCTTGAGGTAGTCCTTGTCGGCAAAGGCGATGGAGTGGACGACGAAGTCCAGCGTGCCGTGGTCGGCCTCCCATTTATCAAAGACAGCCTGGATCGAGGCGTCATCGTTCGCATCGCAGGGCGCGAGCCAGGGGTTCTCGATGCCCAGCGACTCGACGGCCTTGCCGACGCGGTGCTCCATCTTGCCGATCGGCAGGAAGGTGAAGCCGATCTCGGCCCCGTGCTGGCGCAGAGACTGCGCGATGAAGTAGGCGTAGCTGCGTTCGTTGGCGACGCCGAAGACGATGCCTTTTTTGCCGGTCATCAGACCCATGTCGAATCCTCTTGGGTAGCGGTGAAGCAAGACAGTTTAGCGGGATCGGGGCCGGACGGCGACGGACATGACATAGTGCGGGCCGATGATGGGGATCTGAAACTCCTGACCGTGGGCGATGAAGCCCAGGCGCTGATAAAAACCCATGGCCCGAACGCGGGCGTTGCACCAGATGCGTCGGCCACCGCGCTCGGCCGCTTCAACAAACGCCTGTTCGACCAGCGCCCGGCCGACGCCCAGACCCTGCGACGCCTTGTCGACGGCCATGGCACGCAGTTGAACATCGCCCTGTTCCGGTTGACCGGGCATCGGAGCGTCGAAGTTCAGCGTCACGCAGCCGAAGACATGGTTACTGCCATCGTCAGTCGTCTGAATCGCGCCGAGGTGGATCGTCCCGGGCTCTTCGTCGCGGTCGTAGATCATCTCTGCCAGCGTTTGATGCGGGCGCAGGACCGTGTGGCGCAGGACATGGGTCTGCTGCGGGGCGATGATGCAGACTTGGAAGCCTGTTGCCAAGGGTTGCTTGCCTGATCGGTGGGTTGAAGCGGACATCAGCGTACAAGTTACATTACAGAATCGGCCTGTCGACATCGGCCGAACGTGACGAACGAACACGGGCTTGTGTGGCGGCGTAGGAGTCAAACAGCTATCATGCTACGCCCGGCCGTGTCGTGGATGACAGGTTCAGGCCGGTGCTGTTTAACGATTCTCTTCGCCGCTTCTGCGATCTGACATGAGCCAGGACCAACAGACCTATACCCGAGCCACCACCGCCGCGCTGATCGGCTTCGTAACGCAGTTGCTGTTGACGCTGCTGCTGGGCATCCTCGGCCTGTACGCGGGGTCCAAGGCCCTGATCGCCGGGACGTTTTATCTCTTCCCCGGCCTGTGGATCTGGGTCCTGCTCTGGGTGCTATACAAGCAGCATCGCCTTGAGCGCGACGAGGCGCTGGAGTCGGCAAGGCTGGCGAACGCTGACGCCCGCTCGGCAGCGCTTTTCGATGAGGCCGGCGGACAACTCGCGCAGGCCAGGCGAAGGCTCGAAAACCTCTACAAGTGGGCGATGCCCATCGTCAGCCTGCTGACCGCGGTGTATCTGCTGGTGGTCGGCGGGTTGCTGCTCTATCTGAATAACCAAGCGTTGACCGATGGCTCGCTGGCTGCTGCGCCGATTCGTGACGGGGTCAATTTCAGCCTTGTCGGGCTCTTGCTGTTGATCGGCGGGCTCGGCGGGTTCCTGGTCTCGCGCTATGTCGCGGGCATGACGCTGGTCGATGCCTGGCAGGCCCTGCGCGGTGGGGCGAGCACGCTCATCGGCCACGTCTTCCTGGGTATCCTCCCGCTGCTGCTGGCGACGGCACTGCTCTTCTTCGGCAACGTCGCGGGCTTTGTCTACCTCGCCCTCATCATCCCGGTCATCATGCTCGTCCTGGGCGTCGAGATCGTGCTGGGACTGGTCCTGGGGTTCTACCGCCCACGCAAGCCCGGCGTGTTCTATCGCCCGGCGTTTGACTCCCGCGTGCTCGGCTGGCTGACCCAGCCCGAATCCATCGGCAAGATCTTCTCCGAGACGATCAACTACCAGTTCGGCTTTGAAGTCAGCAAGAGCTGGTTCATGCACCTTCTGGGGAAGGCCCTGCTCCCGCTGGCGATCGTGTGCGTCGCGGTGGTAATCGCCATGACCAGCGTGCTGATCGTCGAGCCTCACCAACAGGCGGTCGTCACGTTCAACGGTGCCTTTGTCCGCGTCGCCGAGCCGGGCATCAGCTTCAAGGCCCCCTGGCCGTTGGGCCGCGCCCAGAAGTACGACGTCAATCGCGTGCACTCGATCCGCCTGGGTTCACGGGCACACATCGAAGAGGATCAGAAAGTCCAAGGACCGATCCTCTGGACCAACCAGCACGTGCAGGAAGGCGCGACCGAGCAGATGCTCATCACCGCGCCGCCGGCGGGCGTAGGTACCAGCGGGACCAAGGACTCGGTCTTGGGTGAGATGATCGGGGCAGACATCGATATCAAGTACCGCATCGCCGACCTGCGTCAGTATGCGGGCATCGACAAGCCGTACCTGGGCACGACCGACCCGCAGGAGCTCTTGACGACGATCGCGCAGAACGTGGTGACGCAGTACTTCGCAACGCGCGACACGGACACGCTGCTCTCGTCGGGCCGGGCCGAGGCGGGCGGTGTGCTGCAGTCGCGTATTCAAGAGGGTCTTGACCAGTACGAAGTGGGGCTGGAGATTGTATTTGTGTCGGTGTCGGGCGTGCACCCGCCGCAGGATGAAGAAGTGACCGGCGCGTACCACGCGCGGATCAACGCGTTGCAGGAAGCGCAGGCCGCCGAAGAAAAAGCGCTGCAGGAAGCGGACGTGATCTACGCAACCGCCGCCGGCGACCGCGACCGCGCCAGCCGACTGAGCGACTTGATTCAGGCGTACTACAGCCTCGACGCACAGCTCAAGGAACTCAACGCCTCGGCCGAGCCGGCCAAGACCGCCGAGTTGGAGAAGTCACGCGACCGCCTGCAAACCGCCATCGAATTGTTGATGGTCGAAAGCGGCGGACAGGTCGGTCAGCAACTGGCACAGGCCAGGGCGACGCGCTGGTCGACCTCGCTGCAGGCGCAGATGCGTGCGTTGCGACTGGAAGCCGAGTTGCAGGCCTTCACCAGCGCCCCGCGCTACTACCCCGTCAGCAGGTACCTCGACACGCTCGTCGCCGCGATGGAGAATCGTCCCAAGACCGTCATCGGCCCGGCCATGGATGCGCCCAAGCCCGAAGTCGTGCTCGATCTGCCGCTGGGCTCAGTGCCCGGCCTGAACCTGAAATAACACCAATGACCCGCTGACGCACTGTAGACATTCCCGCGTCAGACCCCAACCGTTTCGAGGCCCGCTGATATGAGACGCCTGTCCACCGCCATCCTCGCCATCGGCATCGCGCTGGTGTTCGTGATCTACATGGTCACCTACACCGTCAGCTATAACCAGACCGCGATCATCACCACCTTCGGCAAGGCCACACCCGCCGAGCCCGCGCTGCGCGATGAAGGCAAAGACACCGGCAGCGTCATGCAGGAGCCCGGGCTCAAGTTCAAGTGGCCCTGGCCCATCCAGCGCGTGCAGACCTACCCGACCCAGCTCCAGGTCCTCCGCGACACGCCCGAACAGCTCGCGCTCAAAGACAACAACACCCTCATCATTAACCTCAACCTGACCTGGCGGATCAAAGACCCGCTGGCGTTTTCCATCTCGCTGGGCACGCTTGACCAGGCCCAGGACATGCTCCTCGCCCAGATGCGAAACCTGCGTTCGGAAATCTCCACCAACTACGCCTTTGATGACCTCGTTAACGAAGACCCCACCAAGGTTCAACTGCGGCAGATGGAACAGAACATCACGCAGAAGCTCACCGAACAACTGGCCAAGATCACGCCGAGCTACGGCATCGAAGTCGCCTCCGTCACCGTCGGGCAGATGCTCTACGCCGAGTCGACCGCCGCGAGCGTGAATCAGAAAATGAAAACGACCCAGGATGGCAAGGCCGAGTACATCCGCCGCCAGGGCAGCGCCCAGGCCGAGGCCATCATCGCCGAGGCCAACTCGATCAGCGACCAGCTCAACAACTTCGCCCGCACGGTCGCGTCCAAGATCGAGATCATCGGCATCGAAGAGGCCAACGCCTACTACAAGCGCTATGCTGAGGCCGGCTCGGATCAGGACCTGGCCATCTTCCTGCGCCAGCTCGAAGCGATCGAACGCATCCTCGCCAACCGCACGACCTTCCTGCTGGACGCGCGGACCTTCACGCCGCTGGACGTGCTGATCTACGGCCACGGCGGGCCGGGCAATCTCTCACGCCTCTTCAACACTCCTGATGGAAAAGCCGACGCGGCAACCACGCTGCCGACACCGGTGAACCCCGAGTTGCAGGCCCAGTCGCTCTCCCGGCAGATCCAGGCCCTGCAGGTCCGCATCGCCGAGCTTGAGCAGCAGCTTCTTGAGCTTGAATTGCCCACGCCGGTACAGACGATCAGCGACCGCGATGTGACGGAGGCTCGGCCGTGAGTCAAGCGCCGAATCGAATCAACCCCAAGTCCCCTAACGAGCCCGGGCTCGATGCGGCCCAGCAGTCGCTCTCTGACGCGCTGCGCGTGAGCTTCGGCGTGCTCAAGGTGCTCATGGCGGTGCTCTTTGTGGTGTACCTGATCTCGGGCATCTTCAGCGTCGATGAGTCGCACACCGCTGTGCGCTACCGCTTTGGCGAGCGGATCGGGACCTATGGCCCGGGCTGGCACTTCGGCCTGCCCTTCCCCATCGAAGAGGTCGTCATGGTCCCGCGCAACACGCAGAACGTGCAGATCGATAAAGCCTTCTGGTACGACAACCCGGACAATAAAAAGCCCGAAGAGCTTGGCTTCCAGGCGCTGGACCCCTTGAAGGACAGCTTCCTCATCACCGGCGACACCAACGTGGTGCACGTGCAGTTCGGCGTCAACTACGTCATCCGTGAGGTGGACGTCGATCGCTATCTGCGTAACGTCGGCAGCCTCGAACGCGCCGATGAATTGGTTCGCCTGGCCGCGGAACAGGGCATGATCCACTACGTCGCCTCGGAGACGGTCGACAACCTGATCATCAGGAGTAAGTTCCTGGTCGAGACGATTGCCGCCAATATCCAGGCGGTGCTCACCGACCTGGACTCAGGGATCACCGTGCAGCAGGTGCTGATCGACAACAACAACCAGTCGATGCCCAACCAGGTGCGTGAGGCGTACGTCAGCGTGACCCAGGCCCAGGCCGACAAGGTCAGGACGATCCAGGAAGCTCGGCGGAGCTACGACGAAACGCTGGGCCGAACTGCCGGCGGGGCGCACAACGAACTGCTCACGATGGTCCGCGCGTACGAGGCGGCACTGGGCAGCGGTCAGGATGCGCTGGCGACAGCGCTGCGTGAGGAACTGGACCGATCAATCCGCGAACTGCGTCTGCCCGACCCTGCGGTGATCCAGCAGATCAGCGCCTATCGACAGGCGATGACCCAAGCAACGCAGGTTGACGACGCCGACGCCAAGGCAGGCGCGCAGCAGGCTGCGGAAGCGCTGAAGCTTGCGCTGGACGCTCAACCGGCAGAACGCACGGCGTCGCAGCGGCCGATTGCCGGCGAGATCGCCTCGGCCATCAGCC
>JBGSTE010000660.1:0-2997 GCA_041736655.1 Phycisphaeraceae bacterium
GGGCTGCACGGCGTGGGCGTCTCCTGCGTCAACGCGCTCTCCCAGTGGCTGGAAGTCGAAGTCGCCCGCAACGGCAAGCTCCACCTCATCGGCTTTGAGCGCGGCGTGGTCGTCACGCCCCTGCGCGTCCTCGGACCGGCCGAGGGCACGGGCACGAAAGTCTCCTGGCGGCCGGACCCGGAGATCTTCAGCGAGATCAGCCACAACTACGACACCATCGCCAACCGACTCCGCGAGCGCGCGTTCCTGAACCCCGGCATCAAGATCGTCCTCACCGACGAGCGCGGCGAAGGCAAGACCGAGACCTTCAAGTACGACCAGGGCATCTCGCAGATGGTCCGCTATCTCGCCGACGGCAAGAACAGCGTGTCCGATGTGGTCACGATCCACACCGAGTCCGAGGACGGCCGATCCGTCGTCGATGTCGCGTTCATGTACACCGACGCGTACACCGAGTTCACCCAGTCCTTCACCAACAACATCAACAACCCCGAGGGCGGCACGCACCTCTCGGGCTTCAAGACCGCGCTGACCCGCACCTTCAACAACTACGCCAAGCAGACGAACGTGCTCAAGGGCGCGACCGCGGTCTCCGGCGACGACTGGCGCGAAGGCATCATCGCCGTCATCGCGGTCAAGATCCCCGACCCGGCGTTCAGTAACCAGGTGAAAGAACGCCTGCTGAACCCCGATGTCGAAGGCCTGGTCAGCTCGGCCGTGGGCGATGCACTGACCAACTGGTGCGAGCAGAACCCGGCGATGGCCAGGCGCATCTGCCAGAAGGCCGCCATGGCCGCCGAAGCGCGCGAGGCCGCCCGCAAGGCCCGCGACCTCACCCGCCGAAAGGGCGCGCTCGACTCCGGCGGGCTGCCCGGCAAACTCTACGACTGCACCAGCAAGGACGTCGAATCTTCCGAGCTCAACCGTGTCGAAGGTGACTCGGCAGGCGGATCGGCCAAGGGCGGACGCGACCACAACACCCAGGCCATCCTCCCGCTCAAGGGCAAGATCCTCAACGTCGAAAAAGCGCGCCTCGACAAGATCCTGGGCTTTGAAGAAATCCGCGCGATCATTCAGGCACTGAACTGCGGTATCGGCGTCGACGACTTTGACATCAGTAAGCTCCGCTACGGCAAGATCATCATCATGACCGACGCGGACGTCGACGGCAGCCACATTCGCACGCTGCTGCTCACCTTCTTCTTCCGGCAGATGCCCGAACTCGTCAAGCAGGGCCGCATCTTCATCGCCCAGCCGCCGCTGTTTCAGGTCACGCGTCGCAAGAAAAGCGAGTACGTGCTCAACGAGAAGAAGATGCGTGCGGCGCTGGGCCGCCTTGGCGTCGAGGGCACCACGCTCATCGCCTACCACGACGACCGCTCCGAACGCCTGCGTTTGGAAGGCGAAAAGCTCGCCGAGCTGCTGCACCTGCTCGAGTCGATCGAGGACCTGTCGCAGGTGCTCGGCCGGCGCGGCATCGCGCTGGGCGACTTGCTGGCGATGCGTGATCAAGACCCGCAAGCGTTGAACCGCCTGCCGCGTATCCGTGTGCAGGTGCCGCGCGTGGAGTTCGAGCAGCGCGACAACACCAAGGCCAACGTGATCGCAGGCGACCACTACTTCTGGTCCGAGGAAGATGAGCAGGCCTTCCGCGAATTGCACAAGCTCAGCGCGCCCGATACGCAGATCGGCGAGGCCGCTGACGATGCCGCCGCCGAAAAGGCCCGCCTGTCGCGTCCGTCGACCCGGCACGAGCTGCACGAGATCAAGGATATCGAACGGCTGTTCGTCAAGCTCCAATCGCTGGGCCTGTCGATCGCGGACTACACGCTGCAGCAGGTCAAGTCCGTGACGGGCCTGCCCGAGCCGACGCGCTTTGAGCTATTGGTGCAAGGCAAGAAGGCCGGCCCGGCGCGGACCAACAACAACGAGGTCGACAGCGACAGCGACTCGGCCGTCACCGCCGAGGGCGCGACGCCGGTGATCAACCTGCACGAACTGGTCGGCTCGATCCACGACGCGGGCAAGCGTGGCATGGAGATCAAGCGATTCAAAGGCCTGGGCGAGATGGATGCCGAGCAGCTCTGGGACACGACGATGAACCCGGAGAACCGCGTGCTGCTGCGTGTGACCTGGGACACCGCCAGCGAGGCCGAGAAACTGTTCTCGATCCTGATGGGTGACGAGGTCGAGCCCCGCCGCAAGTACATCGAAGACCACGCGCTGGAAGTGAAGAACCTGGACGTCTGACGCAGACGCTGCATCGCTTAACGACCGTGCTGTTTGAGGAAACTGCTTATGTCGTCCTACCCCTCCCCGCAGCAGAGCTATCCGCCCACGCGATACCAGCCGCCGCCGACTAACGGCCTGGGCCTGGCCGGGTTCATCATCTCGCTCACCGGCCTGATCATGTGCTTTGGCATCCTCAGCCCCATCGGACTCATCTTCTCCCTCATCGGACTAGGCAAAGAGCCCCGCGGATTTGCCATCGCCGGGACCGTCATCGGGCTCCTCGGCTCGCTCATCGCCGCCACCTTCGTCCTCGCCATCGCCGGCTTCATCAACCTCGGCATACCGATGTTTCAGCTCTTCAACGGCCAATTCCAGACCACCATGCAGATGGATAGCGCCCAGTACGACATCGATAACTTCTACTCCAACAACAACAGCACCCTGCCCGACGCGCCCACCGGCAGCGCCCTCATCGCCAGCTACTACGACAACTGGGGGACCCCCATCGAATACCGACCGATGCAAGGCTCCACCACCGACTACGAACTCATCAGCGCCGGGCCCGACATGCAGATGGGCACCAACGACGACATCGTCCGCATGTACACCGCCTTTGGCTTTAACAATAACTTCCCGGCAACGCCGCAGCCGAACGACACCGACCCGGGCGACGAACAGATCAACTTCGCCTTCAACGACGCCGCCCAACGCATCAACGCCGCCTTCGCGCCCGGCACGCCGCCGCCGGATGAAGCGACCGGCACC
>JBGSTE010000677.1:0-2799 GCA_041736655.1 Phycisphaeraceae bacterium
GGTGCCGGGGTTCGCGTCGTCGCCGAGCGTAGACACATGCACCCGGCCGGGCGCGGCGCAGCCGGTGATGGCCGACAGTAGGCACAACAGGATGAGCACGCGTTTCATGAACGATATCCCTCGGCCGGTGCAAAGGACCGACGCGTTGCTCGCTCGACGCTTACGCAGAAATGCATCAGGCTGTTGTCGCGACCCCGACACCCACCTGTCGCAGCCACGACTCGAGCAGGCGCATGTTGCCCAGCGTGTCGTCCTAACTCATCGCCGGCCACGGGGCCTGCGTCGCGGGCAGCGCATTGGCGACCAGCTCCGCCTCGATCGCATACGTCGCCAGCGATGACGAAACCTCGAACCACTGGGTTGCCCCGCCGTGCGGGGTGAGGCTGTAGCGCGTCACTTTGCCGTGACGATCGCCCTGCGGGATCCACGGGTCGGGCAGGTGCAGGATGCCGGCCTCGCCATAGACCCACGCCCCGGTGCCGATGTTCTGGTGGATCGCGCAGGTCAGTTGAGCCGTCATGCCGCTGTCAAAGCCAAGCTGGGCCACGGCCAACTCGTCAACGCCCGTCGGTCCGATATGCCCGGTCGCGTGCATCTGGGTTGGCTCGTCGAAGGGTTTGTCGGCCGCGATGCCGGCGATGAGGCGTGCGAACGACGCGGGGTAGCCGCCGACATCGAGGATCGCCCCGCCACCAAGCTCGGGGTGATAGAGCCGGTGCTCGGCCTGTCGCTGCAAGTAAAAACCAAAGTCGGCGCGGACGTGGCGGATGGGCCCGATCGCGCCGGCCTTGAGCTTGCCGACCACCTCCGCAATCAGCGGGTGGCAGCGGTACATGTACGCTTCCATCAGGAACACGCCCTTGTCACGCGCCGCGGTGATGACGCGCTCGGCCCCGCCGCTGTCGACGGTGATCGGCTTCTCGCACAACACCGCCTTACCCGCATCGATACACATCAGCGCCTGCCGCTCGTGCATCGGGTGCGGCGTGGCGATATAGACCGCGTCGACCTCGTCATCGTTCAATAGCGACTGGATCGACTGGGAAAAGCGCGGAAGGTGGTAGGCCTTTGCAAACGCCTGCGATTTCTCCAACGAAGAACCCACGGCCGAGAGCACCCGGCAGCGCGACGACTGGGCCAACGCGCGTGCGAAATCGCCCGCGATCATGCCGGTCCCGATGATGCCCCACCTCAGCTTGCCGTCCACAGTGATGCCCTCGCACGATGACCAAACGCAATAGTAACAGGCATTCCTACCTGTCCTACCCGTAGAGTTTAAGGCATCTTAAATGATCTGGTGGATCGGCTCAGCGCCCTCGACGCCGACGAGCTTGTGGTCCAGGCCGTTGTAGAAATAACTCAGCGCGTTGGGGTCGTGGCCAAGCTGGCGCAGGATCGTCGCGTGCAGGTTCTTGACGTGGAAGCGGTCGGCGATCGCCTGGCTGCCCAGTTCGTCGGTCTCGCCGACGCTCACGCCGCCCTTGATCCCGCCGCCGGCCATCCACATCGTAAAGCCGTAGCTGTTGTGGTCCCGGCCGCTGCCCTGGGCATATTCCGCCGTGGGTTGTCGGCCGAACTCCCCGCCCCAGACCACCAGCGTCTCGTCGAGCATGCCCCTTCGCTTGAGGTCCGCCAGCAGCGCGGCGATAGGCTGGTCGGTCGCGCCGGCGTGTTTGTTGTGGTTGTCTTCCAGGTCGCCGTGCGCGTCCCAGTTGTGGTCGTTGTGTGCCCCGCCGGAGTACACCTGCACGAAGCGGACGCCGCGCTCAACCAGCCGACGCGCGAGCAGGCACTTGCGGCCGTACTCCTGCGTCTCCTTGCGGTTCAGGCCGTACATCTCCTTGGTCGCGTCGTCTTCGCTGTCCATGTCCACCGCCTCGGGCGCCTGGGCCTGCATGCGGTAGGCCAACTCGAAGCTGTTGATGCGGGCCGAGAGGTTGGAGTTGTCGGCGCGGCTGGCGGCGTGGTGCTGGTTCTGCGCGTTGAGGTGGTCGATCAGGTCGCGCTGCATCTTCCGGCTGACCCCCTCGGGCGAGTCGAGCGACAAGATCGGCGTGCCCGTCGCGTTGACCACGGAGCCCTGATACGTCGCGGGCATGAAGCCGCTGGTCCAGTTCTTCGCGCCGCTGATAGGCCCGCCAGACTCATCAAGCATGACGACGTAGCCCGGCAGGTTCTGGTTCTCCGTGCCCAGGCCGTAGTTGACCCACGAGCCCAGCGACGGATAGCCCGACAAGATCCGCCCGCAGTTCATCATCAACAGCGCGCTGCCGTGCAAAGGCGAGTCGGCGTACATCGAGTGGATGAACGAGATGTCGTCCACGTGTTGCGCGACATGCGGGAAGAGGTCGGACACCCACTTGCCCGATTGGCCGTACTGCTTGAACTTCCAGCGCGGCTCGACGATGCGGCCCTGGTTCTTGTGACCTCCGCGGCCGAAGGTCTTGACGTCGATCGTCTTACCGTCCATGCCATACATCTTGGGCTTGTAGTCGAAGGTGTCGATGTGGCTGGGCCCGCCGTACATGAAGAGGAATATGACACTCTTGGCCTTGGCCGGCAGCGGCGGGGCCTTGGGCGCAAGCGGGTTGTCGTACGCCGAGCCGTCGGCCGCGAACGCCTGCTGACTCAGCCACTGCGGCCCAAGCAGGCCCGCCAACGCGACGGCACCAAAGCCGCCCCCTGCCTGCCAGAGAAACTCGCGTCGTGTTCGCCCGCAGAAGTTGGTATGAATTGGTTGTCCAGCCATGTTTAGCTTCCTTTCGATCGGTGGGACAGGCTTACAGCCTGTCATGAATG
>JBGSTE010000695.1:0-4390 GCA_041736655.1 Phycisphaeraceae bacterium
CACGGTTGGCAAACGGGTCTTCGATGTTCTCGTCCTTGTAGGCCTGCTTACGGCTGAGCTTCACCCGGCCGGTGTCGTCGACGAGGATCACCTTCACACGCACCGATTCGCCGACCTTGAGCACGTCCGTCACCTTGTCGACGTAGCCCTCGGTCAGTTCGGAGATGTGGCACAGGCCGTCCTGCCCGGGGATGACTTCGATGAACGCGCCGAACTCCTTGATCGACGTGACCTTGCCGGTGTAGATCTTGTCGACCTGCACCTCGGCGCCGATCTGCTGGACTTCTTCGAGCGCGCGCTCGGCCTTGCCTGCGCCGACGGCGGAGATGAAGATCGTGCCGTCCTCTTCGATCTCGATCTTGGCGCCGGTGCGTTCTTCCAGCGAGCGGATGTTCTTGCCGCCGGGGCCGATGAGCTTGCCGATCTTGTCGGGGTTGATCTTGGTCGTGAGCATGCGCGGGGCGTAAGGCGAGAGCTGCTTGCGCGGCTCGGGGATGACGGCCTCGATCATGTCGATGATCTCAAGCCGGTTCTTCTTCGCCAGTTCGAATGCCTTACGGACCTGTTCGAGGCTCAGGCCGCGGATCTTCATATCGATCTGCACGGCGGTGACGCCCTCGCGGGTGCCGGTGACCTTGAAGTCCATGTCGCCGTAGTGGTCTTCTTCGCCCTGGATGTCGGTGAGGAAGACGTCGGACTGCCCGGGTTCGTCGGCCTTGATGAGTCCGATGGAGATGCCCGCGACGGGCGCGGAGATCGGGACGCCGGCGTCCATGAGCGCGAGCGTGCCGCCGGTAGCCGAGGCCATCGACGAGGAGCCGTTGGACTCAAGGATGTCCGCGACCAGGCGAACGGTGTAGGGGAACTCTTCGACCGGCGGGAGGACGGGCAGGAGCGCCTTCTCAGCGAGCTTGCCGTGGCCGATCTCGCGGCGGCCGGGGCCGGTGATGCGCTTGGCTTCGCCGACGGAGAACGGCGGGAAGTTGTAGTGCAGGTAGAACTTTTCGGCGTACTCAGCGCCCAGGCCGTCGACGATCTGCTCGTCCTTGCCGCTGCCAAGTACCGCGGTGACCAATGCCTGCGTCTCGCCACGGGTGAAGATGCCCGAGCCGTGCACGCGTGGCAGGACGCCGACTTCGCAGGTGATCTTGCGGAGCTGATCGGCGGCGCGGCCGTCGGTACGCTTGCCGCCGCGGATGATCTCGCGGGTGATCACTTCTTCCAGGTCGTGGATCGCGATCTTGGCGTGACTCAGGCGCTCTTTGTACTGGTTGATCTGATACGGGGTGGCTTCTTCACCGGGCTCAGGGAACTCGGCGGAGAGGAACTGCTTCTTCGCGTTGCGGACGGCTTCCTGGCGATCGAGCTTCGAACCCTCGGCGACCTTGGCGGTCTTGAGCTTGTCGCCGAGGCGGATCTTGACCAGGTCGGCGATGTCGGCGGGGACTTCGACCGGGCCGCCAACCTTTGGCTTGCCACACTGGCTGGCGAGGTCTTTGATGAGCTGGCAGACTTGCTTGACGTACTCAAAGCCGAAGGCGATGGCTTCGTTAAGTTCATCTTCGGGGATCTCGTAGGAGCCGACTTCGATCATGTTGATGCCGTCTTCATGACCGCAGAGCAGCATGTCCAGGTCCGAGTAGGCGTCCTGTGCAGCGGTGGGCATGACGACCAGTTCGCCATCGACCCGGCCGACGCGGACGTTACCGATCGGGCCGTCAAACGGTGCGGAGCTGATGGTCAGCGCGGCGGCGGCGGCGATGCCGGCCAGGACGTCCGGCTCGTTCTGCCCGTCGTAAGCCAGTACCCAGCACTGGACCTGAACTTCGTCGAAGAAGCCCTTGGGGAACAGCGGCCGGATGGGCCGGTCGATGTTCCGCATGGTGAGGATTTCTTTTTGATTCGGGGCGCCTTCGCGCTTGCGGAAGCCGCCTAGAAATTTGCCTGCGGCCGAGACTTTCTCGCGGTAGTCGACGGTGAGTGGGAAGAAGTCGGTGCCTTCACGGGGCGAGGCGCGTACGGCGGTGCCGAGGACGACGGTTTCACCGTACTGGACGATGACCGAGCCGTCGGCCTGCTTGGCGAGCTTGCCGGACTCGATGGACAGCGTGCGTCCGCCGAGTTGCATCTCGACGCGGTAGGGGGCGCTAGACATAAAATGTTTCCTTGTTGCGATGGCGCGGTTGTCAGGGGCCGGTGCATGGCCATCGCAGCGTCAAATGCACCGGGGGTGCCGACCCGCTTGTGTGAGGTCAACAGAGGACAGGCGGCTTCGAGGAGCAGTTTGATGATGAAGGGGGACAGACAATTTTATCTGTCGTGACGGCCCAGCCGTGTTCCCACTTCCATTCAGGCTTGCGCCTGACGACAGGCAGGATTGCCTGTCCCACTGCTCCCAGGGGCGATCTGTCGTCTGCCGCCCGCCCGATACACGCGGGCCGTTGGGTCGGCGGTAAAAAGCCGTTAGCCGTTAGCTCCTAGCCGTTGGCTTTGTCATCCGAACAAAAAGTCGGCAACAAAGTATCGGGTTAAAGGCTAACGGCTAACCGCCAAAGGGTTCAATTACTTACGCAGGCCCAGCCGCGAGATCAGCTCGAGGTAGGCAGCGCGGTTTTTCTCACGCAGGTAACGCAGCAGGCGGTTACGCGTGCTGACCATCTGCAAAAGGCCACGGCGAGACGCGTAGTCATGCTTGTGGACCTTCAGGTGAACGTTCAGTTCCTTGATCCGCTCGGTCAACACCGCCACCTGAACTTCGGGGCTGCCGGTGTCCTTGGCCTCCCGGCGGTACTCGGCGATGACCTGCGACTTCTTCTCTGCGGTAATGCTCATGGCAATTTCCAATCCCGTCACTCCCCAGTCTGGCGGAACCGTCCGCAAACCGGGCGAGGCGTTCGTTTTACTCTCGCTCTCGCGAGCCCAACAGTATACCGGGGCCGACGCAGATGGGCAATTGTGCGATTAACCCTGATCCTGACAGGGGTTACACGTCGGACGTCACCTGCAGGGCGACCCGTAGACTACTCAAAAACACCTTCGCGTCGCCATGCCGGCAACAGCTAACGCAACCTTGCCGCCCCACCGACGTAGCATACCGCGATGCGTTCACCGCGATACCTCCACCTGCTGACCGCCTTGCTCTGGCTGATCTCGATCTCAGCCTTCGGCGCCGACGCAATCGACTTCAGCAACATCGACCCCAGCGACCATGAAGCGAGCGACTGGTACCTCGACAGCATCGACGGCCGACCCGTCGGCTACTGGCACGCCTCACTGACTGTCAACGAGCAGAACCTCGTCAGCACCTTCGAACAGGTCCGCTACGAAACCCATGGCGGGCAACGACTCAAGACCCGCGACTATGTCAGGTGGGTCGAGACGCGGGACTACAAACCCCTCACCATCGCCGTGCAAAAAGAATCCGGCAGCCAGACCATCACACAGACCTATCGCTTTACAGACGACGGCATCGAACTGACCAGCGAGCAGGACGGCCGATCCATCTCGCGCAAGCTCCCGCCCATCCAAGGCTACTACCTCACCGCCGCCCAGCAAGCCATCGCGACCGAGGTGTATCTCAAGCAAGGCGAACAATCGTTTGAACTGGCGACGCTCGATCCGCTGGTGAGTTTGACGCCTTACACCACGCGCTATGAACGCAGCGACAAACCCGCCGAGCACGAGCAACAGCAAGGCAATCACGTTGACAAAGCGTCGCCGTGGAAAGTGAGTTACTCGATCCTGCCGGGCTTTGCGATGCGGATGTGGGTCGATGGACAGTTGCAGCCGATTGCCCTGGCGTACGACATCGGCGGGATGACGCTGTCATCGAAGTTGTCCGACGAGTCGGTGACGAATGCCGAGTTTGATCCGCCGGAGATGGCGGGTTTGTCGGTCGTGGTGCCCGACAGGCCGATTGAAAACATGCGTCGTCAAAGGCGGATCGTGTACGAACTGAGCTACGAGGCTGGTGACGCGCCGATCGTTCCGATCAGCACCGCCAACCAGAAGGTCGACAGGCTCGGCGACGGGCTGGTGCGTGTGACAGTTGACCTTGATGCGAAGGTAGATGACAAGGTGCCCGCCGCTGACCGCCCGACGCAGGCCCAACTCGCCGCGTCGATCATGATCGATCACGAAGACGAGGCTGTGCAAACGCTGGCGAGGCAGGCGGTGAGCAAGCTCGCGCCGGACGCCACGCCGATGCAGATCGCCGACGCCTGCAAGCGTGCGGTTCACGATGCGTTTCACCCAGGCGTAGTCCGCCTCCCCGCTCAGGGTCGGGATCCAGGCGCCCAGATCTTCGAGCTGCACGTGCTGGCACCCCGCGGCGACGAGCTCGCGGATCTCCTCGACGAACACGTCGGCCAGGGCCTCGGAGAGCTGGTAG
>JBGSTE010000698.1:0-2937 GCA_041736655.1 Phycisphaeraceae bacterium
GGTGCACGAGATGCGGGCCCGCGTCGACGCCATCATGGTCGGCGTGGGCACGGTGCTGGCCGACGACCCGCAGCTGACCGCGCGCGAGGTCGACCTCAAGCGTATCGCAAGGCGGGTGGTGGTCGATCCTGATTTGCGTACGCCGCCGCAGTCGCACCTGGCGCTGGGGTCTTCGCCCGGTGATCCGCCGGTGACTTTCGCCCTGTGCAAGGAGGTCTACGACGGGCCGATGCAGCGGGTCAAGGACTACCAGGCGCACGGCATCGAGATGATGCCCCTGCCGCGCAGGCCCAACCAGTACCTGCAGCTTGAGCCGCTCTTGCGACACCTGGCCGACGCTCATAATGCGACGAACGTGCTGGTCGAGGGCGGGGCGGCGCTGATCGGTTCGATGCTCAGTCAGGGGCTGGTCGATCAGGTGCTGGCGTTTGTTGCGCCCAAGCTGTTGGGTGACGAGCGCGCGACGCCGGCGGTCAACGGGCTGATGCGCGACACGATCGACCAGTCCACGCAACTGGAGCTGCGCGAGCTTCGGCGGATCGACGACGATGTGCTGCTGGATTATCGCGTGAGGTATGGCGGGAAGGCCTGATCGTTCTTAGAGCGCTTAACTAAAAGGTGGGGCGGGCTTCCAGCCCGCCGTCAGACCGAAGGTCTGAATCATTTCTCTCATGACTGCTCTACGACGGCGGGCAAGATGCCCGCCCCACCGATCCATTCTGCTTGGCTTTCTTACGCCTACTCCACCGGCTCGACGCTGATCATGTTGCCGTGGACGGCGATGACCCTCACGCTTGTGCCGGCCTCGATGAAGCCGCCGGTGGAGGTGACATCGATCAACAGGTCGTCGATCGCGATGCGCCCGGCCGGTCGTAGGCCCGTCGACGTGACCGTGCCGACCATGCCCGGCCGAACCTTGCCGCCGCCGACCCACTCGTCGCCGGAGATGCGTTGATAAGGCATGGGCGGCGCGCCGGCGGCGGTGATCGACGCGGGCTGGCTCTCGGTGAGGACGAGCTTATTAAAAAGTGGCAGCGAGCCGAAGTACCGCGTAAAGACGATCAAGAGCGGCACGAGCAGGACGATGGAGCCGACAAACGCGAGTGACGTGACGACAACTTCGCCGCCCGAGGCCGGCAGGCCGTTGGTCGCGCTCTGCACGCCCGAGAGGACCAGGCCCGCGAGGAACATGAGCAGGCCCAGCACCGCGAGGACGCCGAAGGTCGTCATGGTGAAGAGTTCGTAGATGACCAGGGCCGCGCCGATGACGATCAGCACCAGGTGCCAGGTCTGGGCCAGCCCGACGAGGAAGGGCGCGCCGATGAGCGTGGCAAACGCGGCCAGGCCGATGATGCCCGGCACAAAGAGGCCCGGGCTGAAGTACTCCATCATCACCCCCGCGATTCCCAACATCAGCAGGCACGCCCGCACGATCGGGTGGACCAAAAAGCCCACGAGCGACTCGGACCACGTCTCGTCGTAGCGGATCGTGCTTCCGGCCCCGTAGAGTTTTTGCAGCTCCGCCTCGCTGGAGACGGTCGCGCGGGACAGGCCGGTCTTGAGCGACTCGACCTCGTTCATCGTTAAGAGCGTGCTGCCGTCGTGGACCTGCTGGACCAGTTCCCACTGTCCGACCTGTGACATGTCGGTGACGCTGACGACCGGCCGGGCGACGTCGTCGTAGGTAGCGGGGTTGGTCAGGGCGCTGCTGTTGGCCGCGGTGCCGAGCTTGCTGGCGTCGATGGGCGACATGCCGTTGACCATGATTTCATAGTCGGCCTGGCTGACCAGACGGGTCTCGCCGGTGAGCTTGTGGCGGACCTGATAGACCTCGATGCCCAGCACGCACATCGCATGAAAGAGCGCATAGTCGCTGATCGTCGGGCCCGAGTAATTGTCCTGCGCATTAGCGCGGAACTCAGCCAGCAGGGGTGAGAGCGCCTTGGCCCGCTCGGTGGGTGCCAAACTCTGGCCAGGCAGGATCGGTGCACAGTCGCCGGCGAGCGACGCACGGGACATGACCAATTCATCGCAGGCCGAGGCGATGAGGATGCCTGCCGAGAGCGCCTGGTTATCGACCCACGCGACGGTGGGGACTTTGAGCGTGCGGATGGTGCTGCTCATGTCCAGCGCCAGGTCCAGCCGACCGCCGGGCGTGTCGAGGTCGAACACGATCAGGTCTGCGCCGTCCTTGACCGCGCGGTCGATGCGGCGTTTGACGCTGTCGACGTGGTGGTCATACATGATGGGCCCGCTGATCTCGATGATCGCGATCTTCCCGCCGGTGGGCACCGACAGGCCGCGGAGTGGTTGCGGGGTGTTGGCGTTGGCGGGTGTTTGGGCGCTTGGGTCGGCCGGTGTCTCGGCTGGCGTATCGGCCTGCGTTGCGGGCTTGTCCGCGTCTTGCGCAAGGACCTTCGCTGGCTCAGTGAGCCAGGGCAAGGCCGCAAGCAGCAGCACGAGCAGCACCAGAACTCGGCGAAGCGTGATCGTCATGCCCACGATTATAGCGCCGCGGGGGAATTGTCGATTCGGGCTTATTGAGAACGCGTATGAGATTAACTAGAGCCGGCGGCCTACGGACGCCGGACGCGAGAACAGTTGTTGTCAACGCGTCCGGAGCCCGTAGGTCTCCGGCTATTTTCGTTGTCACATTTCAAGTCACTTCGACTTGAAGTCTATTTCACAATCCCCAACTCACCCCGCCGCGGGCTGCTGCATGCTCAGGCAGTGCAGGGCCCCGAGGCCGACGACCAGGTGCTCAGCGCGGACGGGCACGATGGATCGGCCGGGCAGCACCTTTTCCAGTACGCCGCAGGCGATGTCGTCGGTGGGCTGATCGAACACGGGGACGAAGACCGCTTCGTTGGCGATGAGGAAGTTGGCGTAGCTCGCGGGGACCGGGGCCGGACCGGGCGTTTCAACGCTGGGCAGTTC
>JBGSTE010000741.1:0-3113 GCA_041736655.1 Phycisphaeraceae bacterium
ACGGTGCGGACTCGGCCATCTTTTTGCGTGAGGCGTTTATCCGCATGCGGGCCGAGGGGTTTACAATTGGCAACCTCGACTGCACGGTCATCCTCGAGCGCCCCAAGCTCGGCCCGCACAAGCCCGCGATCAAGGCCAACCTCGCTCGGCTGCTGGGCTGCGATATTTCACAGGTCAACCTCAAGGCCAAGACCCACGAAGCCGTCGACGCTCTGGGCGAAAACCGCGCGATCGCGTGCCATGCGGTGGTGCTGCTGGTCGAGGTGACAGGCGCATAGCGGGCGACACGCAGCCTTACGTGCGGGCCTGGTCGTTCTCATCATCATTCTCGTAATTCGTAATCGAGAACGAGAACGCACCGAGACAGGTTCAAACTGGAAGTCGAAGCGGTGTTGGCCCGACCGTGGCTGACCAAGGGACAGACGCAGTACGTCGAGACCTGGGCGGTACTGATCGAGGCGTACGAGCGCGAGCAGCACGGCATCGACGACCACGCGACGCCGACCGAGGCGCTGCAATACCTCCTCGATCAGGAGCGGATGAATGCGTCGGACCTTGGCCGACTGCTGGGCAACCGCTCGCTGGGCTCCGCGATCCTCAGCGGCCAGCGTGAACTGAGCAAGGCCCACATCCGCACGCTGGCGGATCAATTCAAGGTCGAGCCGGGACTGTTTCTCTAGGGCAACGCCGGGAGTGGCCCGCGTTTTCCCTGACGCAATGAGGGGTTTTGAAAAAAGCGGGCGAAGGGACTCGAACCCTCAACATGCAGCTTGGAAGGCTGCCACTCTACCAATTGAGTTACGCCCGCAGTTTCAGGCATTCTAACGTATCCCCGGGTCCTTGGCAGGGTAGGATGGGGCGATGACGTTGATCCCTGTGGAGCTGAACTGGCAGAGCCAGCCCCTGCCGGGCAAGGCGGCGATGCGGCTGATCGACGATGCGCAGGAGCGGATCGAGCGCTTCATTCTGCACCGGTATGCCACCGACCCGCTGCCCTCGTTTGTAGCCAGCGATTATGTGATGGTGAACCGGGCGCTCCTGGCGGTCATCCGCGGCGGGCACGCGACGGGGTCGATGTTCTGCGAGTGGGGCGCGGGCTTTGCCGTGGTGGCGGCGCTGGCGGCGCTGCAGAAGCTCGATGCCTACGCGATCGAGATCGACCGCGAACTGGTCGACGAGGCCGAGCGGCTGATGAACGACCACGACCTGAACGTCCAACTGGTGCAGGGCAGTTTGATCCCCGAGGGCGGGGATGTGCTCGTCGACGGCATGGCCCAGCAGGCCTGGCTCTTGACCAACGAGCAGTCGGCGTACGACGAACTGGGGCTGGACCTGTGCGACTTCGACATCGTCTTTGCCTACCCCTGGCCGGGCGAGGAGTCGCTGATCGAGGCGCTGTTTGATAAGTTCGCCGCGCGTGGGGCCCTGCTGCTGACGTATCACGGGATGAACGAGATCAGGCTTCAGCGGCGGGTGTGACGGGTTTTGAAGCAAGCTTCTTGATCAGACCCGGGTCAGCCCGTTCGGTCATCCGGGCCCAGCCGTCGAGCACGCGGCGCTCGATGTCGCAGGCCTCGATCATGCTCACGATGTCGGACTTGGTGCAGGCCTCGGCGATGCCCAGCTCGCACAGGGCGTTGAGTGCGGCCATCTGCTCGGCCTGTTTCTTGGAGTTGGCCCAGGCGCTGGTGAACTTTCGGCCGTCGATCTGGACACAGACCTCAAAGGCCTTGGCGTGGTCCGGGCCTTTCTCATCGAGCATGACATAGCACGGGTTGGTCGGCAGGTGTCGCTGGGCGATCTGCTGGAGGACGCTCTTGAAGTTTTCCTGGTGGGCGGATTCGGCGGCCTCGTGGATGTAAGGCTTCATGGCCTTGAGGATGAAGGACCTGGCCGAGCGGATCCCGCCGTCGAGGTAGATCGCCGCGATGATCGACTCGAAGACGGCCGCGGCGACGGAGCTGGGCAGCGCCGGCCGGCCGGACATGCCCTTGCCGAGGTTGAGCATCGCTTCAAGCTGGATGTCCGTGCTGATCTTGGCGCAGATGCGTCGGCTGACGACGGCGGACTTGATCTTGGTCAGGTCGCCTTCGAGCAGTTCCGGGAACTTCTGATAGAGGTATTCGCAGACGACAAAGCCCAGGATCGAGTCGCCCATGAACTCCATACGTTCGTTGGAGTTCAGGCGGTTGTCTGCGGACGAAGCATGGGTGAGTGCTTCGGTGAGCAGCGCCTCGTTCTTGAACGTGTAGCCGAGGATTTCGGCGGCTTTTTGGATCATGGGAACCGGCCTGAGGGGGACGACGTATACAAAAACACTAGAATGCGAAGGCGATGGCCTTCGCGTCTTCTAAACGTCGCCGGTGCCGGGGCGGAGGTCAGGCAAAGGCCTAACCGCCGCTTCGGCAGCGGCTTGCTACACAAAAACAGTATGCTGTCCAACAGCCCGGTTGTCAATGAAATTCCCCCAACCCGCGTGAGCTAGACGAAAGTAATACCGATGAAACACCCTCGCCTGCTCATGCTCGTACTGGCCCTGGGGCTGCTGATCGCCCCGGTCGGCCCTGCCATCGCCCTGCCGCCCAAGGTCGCCCAGCCCATCCTGACGGTCCAAGAGGTCCAGGTCGGCATGAAGGGCTACGGCATGACCGTGTTCCACGGCACGAACATCGAGCCTTTTGCCGTCGAGGTCGTCTCCATCAACGCCAACGAGACGCCCGGCCGATCGGTCATCTGGGTCCGCTGCACCGACGAGCGGATGATCCACACCGGCCCGGTACAGGGCATGTCTGGCTCGCCGATCTATTTATGGTCGGAAGGTGAAGAAGCCACGCCGGGCAAGGGCGGCAAACTCATCGGTGCCTTTGCCTTTGGCTATGGCGACACCAACGAGTGTGTCGCGGGTATCCAGCCCATCGAGTACATGCGTCAGGTCGGCCAGCGCGCGACCGCAGAGGATCGCCCGAAGCTGGCCGGCGGCGCGCCGCAGGGCTCGGGCCTGGCGCTGATGTCGCAGGTCTATGAGACCTCCAAGAAGCTCGACGTGCCGGAGCTGACCCGGGCGCGATCGGCGGCGCTTCTTGAGATGTACAAGGGCATCACGCCCGGCGCTC
>JBGSTE010000009.1:0-6482 GCA_041736655.1 Phycisphaeraceae bacterium
ATGAGTCGGCCCGATCGTCTGGTCCGTGCGGCCCTTCAATCCGTGGATAACCTCGCCAACCGATTGAGCCGGGCACTGCCCGCTATCACCGCAGCACATCGGCCCAAGCTTGACACTTTGTCGCGTTCGCTACCGCAGGCGATTCAGCGTCGGCTTGTACGCGAGACGGAGCAGCTTGAGTCACTGGCACGCGAGCTGGAAGCCGTCGGCCCGTCGAGCGTACTGAACCGTGGCTACACCTACACCCTCGCGCCAGACGGCACCGTCCTGCGATCGGCCCATGCCGCTTCAGCGGCCGGGCGACTGACCACGGTCTTCACCGACGGCCGGGTCGCCTCGGCGGTCCAAGGATCAACGCCCGGTCCCTCCACATTCATCTCAACCCCGCCGCCGCGTCGCAGACGTAGCCGAAGACCTCCGCCCGGCCCGGGCTTGTTTGACGACAGCACCACTTGAATGGGTCGAGTCTGATCGGCCGCCTGTCAGCATCAGCATCAGCATCAGCGTCTGCGTCGGCGAGCAATACCCAAGCCCGCCAGCCCAAGCAGCGCAGCCGAGCCCGGCTCAGGCACCACGACCAGGAACGACGGGTTCGAAAGCACCGGGCCACTGCCGACGCCTTGACCAGAGAGGATGCTTCGGTTGCCTGTCCCCGGGTCAATGAGGAAGACGACGTTCTCGGATTGGTCGACGACCAGGATGTTGCCCGTCAGGTCCAGCGCGACGCCTTGCGGGACGTTCAAGGAGATGCCGCTGCCGATGAGGTCGCTGGAGAGAACCGATCGGTCGCCGGTCGTCGGGTCAATCGCATACAACGTATCGGTGATTGGGTCGGTGACGAGCAGGTCGCCGTCGGTGTTGACCGCGATGCCAAAGGGGTTTGAGAAGGCCGGGCCTGCACCGGTACCCGAGCCATCGGAGATCGAGGTGCGGTTGCCGGTCAGGGGGTTGATCGAGAGGACCTTGTCCGGGCCCAGGTCCGGGTCGGTGACCAGCAGGTTGCCGAGGCTGTCGATGACGATGCCGGTTGGATTGTCAAAGAGTGGCCCGGTGCCGACTTCGCCGGAGATCAGGTTGCCGCTGTAGAGGTAACCGGAGACGACGGTGCGGTTCCCGTTGTTTGGATTAACTGAGAGGATGCCGGGGTAGCTGCTGTCAGCGACGAGGATGTTCCCGTTGTGATCGACGGTGATTCCCTGCGGTGTGCTGAGTTTGGGTCCGCTGCCGACAAAGGATCCGGAGATCCGTGTGCGGTCGCCGGTTGCCGGGTTGACCGCGAACAGGCCCTGGCTGGCATCGGAGACGTAGAGGTTGCCCGCCTGATCCAGCGCGATGCCGGTGGGGATGACGAAGACCGGGCCTGTGCCCGTGAAATCGTCAGAGACAATGGTGCGGTTACCGGTGAGCGGATCGATCGCGATGATGGCGTCCAGGCCATCATCGGTCAGGAGGATCGTGCCGAGCGCGAACTGTGCCGAGGCCGAAACGCAAGGCAGGCATGTGGCGATGAAGGCGCACCCAAGTGCGAGCGGATAGACAAATTGTCGAAAGATCATTTCATACTCGCTTGGAACAAGGTGACGAATCGGTCGGGCCCGGTGAATGTGTGTCAGACTTCGCTGACAAACGACACATTGCACTCTAGAAAACTTGCCGTCGCTTGTCTGCGCCCAATAAGCGGTAGTCATTTGTGGCTATCCTGTGCACACGCGAACGAAAAGCCCATTCACAGGCCGCTTGAACACTCGCTCAGAGATCGGCGTTAAACTTCGTCCATGCCAAAGGCGAACCCCGATACAAGTCTCAGCTTCGAGCAGGCCATCGACAGGCTCGAAGTGATCGTCGAGCAGATCGAGTCCGGCGAGGTCGGCCTCGAAGAGGCGCTGGCTCAGTACGAGCAGGGCCAGACCCTGATCAAGCGATGCCGGGCCATTCTTGAGAAGGCCGAGAAACGCATCGCCGAGTTGACCCAGGACGCCGAGGGTCGGCCGATGATCAAAGTGGCCGACGATGAAACGAGCGAAGAGGCCGATGCCGATGCAGAAGACCGCTAGAGACCGCACATGATGACGCCTCACTGGGTCTGGTTGACCTTTATCACGATGGCTGGAGCTATCGTCGGCAGCTTTCTGAACGTGGTCATCTACCGCATGCCCGCCGGGCTTTCCGTCGTCAGCCCGCCATCGAGTTGCCCACACTGTGGCCACAAGCTCATGGCATGGGAGAACGTGCCCGTCTTCGGCTGGCTTTGGCTGGGCGGAAAATGCCTTAAATGCAAGGCCCCGATCAGCATTCAGTACCCGCTGATTGAACTACTCACCGCCGTCATGTTCGGCGGGGCGTACGTGCTCTTCTATCTCGTCGACGGCTGGCGCCAGCCTTTGAGCTCAGTGGGTTTTGAAATTGTCTACACATGGCCCTTGTTCTTGGTCTGGGTTGTCCTGCTCGCGGGGCTGCTGGCGGCGACATTGATCGACGCGCGCCACTACATCATCCCGCTGCAGATCCCGTGGACGATCACGGTCATCGCGCTGATCGCCTTGCCGGTCGGGGCAGCGTTCGGCCTACCGCCGGTCGGTGAGATGGGCAAGTCAATCGAGTTCGAGCCGTTCGTCCCGTTCGTCTCCGAAGTCGGCGCGATGATTGCATGGGGCGGGGCGGCGGGGGTGATCCTCGCCAACGTGCTGCTGCGGCTGGGCGTCCTGCCCGACAGCTTCGAGGGCGAGACGGATGACGCGCTCGATGAGAACGGCGAAGTCCCGCCGCTCAAACACCCGCGTATCGTCGCGCTCAAAGAGTTGATGTTCGTCGGCTTCCCACTGCTGGGCATGCTGGCGGGTCACTTCCTCGCCAGTCGTGGCCTGATCGAGCAGCCGGGGGTTGCGACTTCGCCGTGGTACTACGTCCTGGCCGGGTGCGTGCTGGGCTATCTCGTCGGCGGGGGGATGATCTGGATGATCCGCATCCTCGGCACGCTGGGCTTTGGCAAGGAAGCAATGGGCCTGGGCGATGTCCACCTGCTCGCGGCCATCGGCGCGGTGCTCGGCTGGCACGAGGCGGTCTTCCTATGCATCTTCATCGCCCCGTTCCTGGGCCTGGCGGTGACGCTGCTCCTGGCGGTCCTGGCCGCAGCCAAAAAAGGCCCGGCCCGGGTCATCCCCTACGGCCCGTACCTCGCCGCCGGTGCGGTGATCGTGCTACTCATCGGCAGTGAACGCGTCGACGTCATCGACCTGTACCTCCACTTCATGGGTGAAACAAGCAGGGCGAGTCAGCTTTTTGTACCTTGATCACTCTCAGGGGCCGGCCACCGGTCATGCGGCCCAGATGCCCAACACCGCGAAAGGACTTTGCAATGACTGCTCGCAGGATCACTCACAAATCGTTCGTACTCCTGCTCCTCCTCATCGGCCTGACCTCCGTCGGCTGTCAACGCTCGGTCGATGAGCGCAACGCGCTGATGGACCAGAACCGCGAGGCACAGGCCGAGATCAACCGCCTGCGACAGGCCAACGATGCGCTCATGGCCGACCTCGCCTCGGCCAACGGCGAAGTCACCCGCCTGATGAGTGAAAACGATCGCCTCCGCGCCGGGGCCGCAGCGCCGACCGTCAATCAGCCGAGCGCCACGACCGGCTTTGAAGGCATCCTCGACGTGACCTCCGAGCGCAGCGGCAACCTCGTCACCGTCAGTGTCGCCAGCGACATCCTCTTTGCCTCCGGCAAGATCGATCTCAAAGACACGGCCAAGAAGACGCTCTCTGACGTTGCAGGCGTCCTCAATGCCAAGTACGGCGGCAAGACCATCCGTGTCGAGGGCTTTACCGACACCGACCCCATCAAGAAGTCCGGCTGGAAAGACAACCTGGACCTCTCGCTCCAACGCGCCGCAGCGGTACACCGCTACCTTCAGCAGCGCGGCATCAACCCGGCCCGCATGGAAGCGGTCGGCAAAGGCGAGTGGCACCCACTGAGTTCCAAGACCGCCAGCCGACGCGTTGAAATCGTCGTGGTCTTGAGCGAGTAATGCTGGCCTTTGGCCGTTAGCCATGCTCAGCCAAGACAGTGTTTCGTTTGATGCATCGGGCTAAAGGCTAACAGCTTCAAGCTAACGGCTCTCCAATGATCGCCATCGTCAACTACGGCATGGGCAACCTCCGCTCAGTGCAGAAGGCACTCGAGCGCGTGGGCGCGCAGGCCGAAGTTGTCGATACTGCCCGGCAGATTGAGGCGGCAGCGCGCCTCATCCTGCCGGGAGTTGGCGCGTTTGGTGATGGCATGGCTCACCTGCGCGAGCGTGGCTTGATCGAGCCGCTACGCGAGTACGCCGCAGCAGGCCGGCCGATGTTGGGCATCTGCCTGGGCATGCAGCTCTTGTTTGATTCGTCGATGGAAGATGCGCCGTCAGCGGATCAGCCGATACAGGGGCTTGGCATTCTGCCCGGCCAAGTCGTGCGGTTCAGCGAAGACCAGGGCCCGGGTAAGCCCCGGCTCAAGGTCCCGCACATGGGCTGGAACCAGATCGATTTCGCGCCCGGCACGCCGTTGTTTGCTGGTCTTTCGCCGGGCGATCACGCCTATTTTGTGCACGGCTACTACTGCGTGCCGAGGGAACCCAACGACATCGCCGCGACGACGACCTACGGCAGCGCGTTCTGCTCGGCAGTGCATCGCGGCACTATCTGGGCCACGCAGTTTCACCCGGAAAAATCACAGCACGTGGGCCTGCGAATCCTCGCGAATTTTTCCGATGCGGCACGGGTCCACGGCTAAATCGATCGCGTTAGCCGGCGGGCTTGCCCCGCCGATCGATGGGGTGAAGCTTCATTCGATGATGTCCAACTCGCCGATCACTCGGCCCGACAAGCGGGCCGGCTAACATCACGGTGATGATCAGAATGCACAACGACTCTGCTGTTTTTTCGCTGCTGGCCGATCCCGCGGCATATGTCGCTTGTCCGTGGGATTTGACGACCGATGCGGATCGTCGCGCCTACTGGCTGGGCGTATTCCGTCATCACCTGGTTTCGCTGTTGAAGCACACGCTGTCGGAGGCCGCCGATCGCGGCGTCGATGCAAGCGAGCAGGCGGATGAAGTCAATCGACGATTCACCGACTATCTCGACACGGTCGAGCGTGAGCCGGGCGCGTTTGGCCGGCTGGATGTGCTGTCGATCTGCCACCACCGCGAGAACGCGCTGCGCGAGGCCGGCGTGGCCGACCCTTATCGACTGCTCAAAGAGCGCGAGAACGAGCGGGCCTTGGCGTTATTGCCGTCTTTGCTTAATGAGCTTGATCAGGCGACGCCGCAGCATCGTGACCGGCTGGTGATCGAGGGCGTCTTTGCCGGCAACATCTTCGATATGGGGGCTGAGCACACGCAGAAAATGTTCGAGGCGAGTTCCGGGGACCATTCCGGGGGCGGTGGTGGAGCGCCGAGCTTTGGCGAGGTGCGTGCGAAGCTCAGGCCCCGGCCGTGGCGTTATGACGCGCTGGATGCGTGGTCAAACCGGCTAAGCGGCAAGCCGTATCGCGCTGCGGTGTTGTTTGTTGATAATGCCGGGCCGGATGTCGTGCTGGGAATGATCCCGCTGGCGCGCGACCTGATCCGCCGTGGCACGACGGTTGTTCTGTCTGCGAACACCGAGCCATCGCTCAATGACGTCACGCACGAAGAACTTACGGGCCTGATTGGTCGCATCGTTGTCTTCGACCCGATCATTCGCGATGCCTTGAAAAACAAGCAATTGCAACTGGTAGAGTCGGGCAACTGGGCACCGCTGATGGACCTGAAGAAAGTCAGCCCGCAGCTTGTGGAAGTTTGCAGCGCGCTACCGATTGATCTGGTCGTCCTCGAAGGCATGGGCCGATCGATGGAGTCCAACCCCGACTGCAAGCTGCGCTGCGACGTGCTTCGGCTGGCGATGGTCAAGGATCCTGGCGTTGCGCAGAGTTTTGATGCGGAGCTCTTCGATCTGGTCATGCGATATGAGCAGGTTTGATTCAGGATGTGGTTTCTTCTTCGATCACCTTGAGCATGGCTTCCCGCAACGCGCGCGTCACCTCGCCGACCTTGCCGTCGCCGATCTGTTTCTGTTCGACGGCGACGACCGGCAGGACTTTCCAGTTGGAGTTGGTCAGGAATACTTCATCGGCTTCCAACAGGTCTTCAATGCTGAGCATGCGTCGCTCGATTTCGATGTCCTTCGATTCGGCGATTTCGAGGATCGCCTGGCGAGTGATACCCGGCAGGACCGGCGCGGGCAGGGCATCTTTCTTTTCTTCACCGCGCGCGATCGGCGTGAGCAGTTGGCCATCCTTGATGAGCATCAAGTTCGACACCGCGCCGCTGGCGAGGTGGTTGGTCGTGGTCAGCCAGATCGCTTCGGCACAGCCGGCCGCAGCGGCCTGTCTCAGCGAGCGCAGGCGCGCCCAGTAGTTGAGCGTCTTGTGGCCGGCGGTGGCGTCAAAAGGGTTGGCGC
>JBGSTE010000013.1:0-1333 GCA_041736655.1 Phycisphaeraceae bacterium
CGCTGTTTATACGGCTCGAACAACATCCCGAACCGGCTGCCCAGACGGGCGATCTGCCAAGACATCAGTTGCATAAGCTTGCCTGCTCAAACGACGCATGGGTCAGGAACGTGCATTGTGACTGCCCCGCTGGCGGGGTCAAGCCGGCTGAGCATCTGCGAAACGATCCACCTCGACGACACCGATGCCAAAACCCCCGCGCTCAAGCTGCGCCAGCAGCCCCGGCTCGGCCAGCAGGCGCGTCCGCTCCCAGAGCCAGTTGGCCAGCCGTAACTGCCCGGCCTGGTGGGCGGCGGTGGCGAGCATCGCATGCATCGTCGCACAGTGGACCGGGGGCATCAGCTCGGCCAACTCGACCTTGGCGCGCGAGCGATGCAGGGCCGACGCGTACGCGCCGATCGCCAGTTCGTACCGCGTCTGCAGCGCCAGCCGTTGGAGCGATTCGACCAGCCCCAGCCGGGTCTGATGCAGGTGCGCCAGCGCGTGGTAGGCGCCGGGCAGGTTGCCGGTTTCAAGCTGTGCCTCGGCGAGCATCAGCAGCAGGTGCGGCCGGGCCTGCGCGGCCGGTCCCTTGAGCGGCTCATTGAGCAGGCACAGGCAGATGGCCGATGACTCGTTAAATCGCCGCTGCTGGTGACGCAGTGACGCGAGGCGGTGGTAGGTCAAGAGCCGAGCCCAGCGCATGACCGGCCGATGGTTCAGCGACTGGTCGATCAGGGCCTGGGCCTGGGCGGGCTCGGCGGTGAGCAGCACGCCGATCATCGGAAGCGTTCGTCCGACCCGCGCGGTGGACATCGTGATCCAGAACCACAGACCCAGCAAGGCCGCCGGCGCCACGAGCGAAGACACCACACCCAGCCCGGGCATCAGGAACGCGACGGCCCCGGCCAGAACGCCGCCGCCGATCATCAGCGATCGCAGGTGGTTGTCGATCGTCAGCTGCGCACGAAACGCGGTCGTGACGAAGGGATCGGTCTGGGTCTGTTGGAAGAGTCGGATCATGGTGCAGTTGTATTGCCTTCAACCGTCAGGCGAGGGGTGGTCACCGCTCGTCCTGCGTCAGGAGCAGCGGCTTGAGGTCCGGATACCGGAACACCAGCGCCGCAGGCGGGATCAACAAGGTGGCCTTGTCCCACCACGCCTTGGCTTGTGTGGTGAGTTGCTGCTTCTGCTGAGCGTCGGCGGAAGGATCATGCTTGGCGAGCTGGAAGAAACACAGCGCCAGCAGCCCGTGGCCGTAGCCCGCTTCGACACCCAGCGGGGCAAGCAGCTTTGCGGTTTGCTCGGCCTGTTCAGCGGCGTCGGCGTAGTGGCCGGTGCGTACGTCCTGCAA
>JBGSTE010000026.1:0-5107 GCA_041736655.1 Phycisphaeraceae bacterium
CCCCGAAGAAAAGAATGGGAATCGCCGATCGCAGCCAGTTGAATGGGCCCGCGTACCAACGCGAGAGCTCGGATAGGAGGCTGGACCCATCGTCATCCAAGCAAACATTCAACGCTTGACAGACCCGGCTTCATAGGAGGAGGCTGGACCCATCGTCATCCAAGCAAACATTCAACGCTTGACAGACCCGGCTTCATAGGAGGGGTCGGGAGTCGATTATTTCGCCTAGCCCGCAGCCAACGGCTGCGCGGTGAATCGTGAGGTGCTCGGGCCGTGCAGCCGTTGGCTGCGGGCTGTTTGCGCTGTTGCGAATCGACCCGGCCGGCAAGCGACCGGGGCACCCCATACCCATTCATTCAAAGCTTCGCCAACAAAAAAACCCCACCTCGCGGTGGGGGCTTGTTGCGTTCACTTGAGCATCGTGCTGACTCGCTTACTCGCTGTCTTCCGAGTCGCCGGCGTCGTCGGCCTTCTTCTTGCTTGACTTCTTCTTGCTCGGCTTCTTCTTGACCGCTTCACCCTCGGCGTCGGCCTTGCCTTCGACTTCCGTCACCTTCGCCTGCTCGAGGATCTTGTCCAGCGTCTTCTGCTCGCGGATCTGCAGGTACAACTGCTCGATCTGGCCCTGTCGGCCCATCTCCTGCCGCAGCTTGTCGGGCCGGCGGTTCTGCTGCATCGCCAGCATCGCGATTCGGCCGTTGAGCTCCTGCTCTTCAACGTCGATCCCGAGCTCCTTGCTCGCCTTGTCCAGAATAAAGAAGTGCTTGAGCTGTCGCACCGCCTGGCCTTCGCTGGCGCCACGCAGCTCCGCCACCTTCTCGCGGACCACTTCCTCCGGCACCCCGCGGTAGAGAAGGTCCATCGCCGAACGCTGAAGCACCCGCGCGCTCTGCTGGCTGGTGATGCCCGCCGGCAGGTCGAGCTTGACCTTGTCCACCAACTGGTCGGTGACCTGCTGGTACATGTCCGCCTTCTGGTTCTGCTCGTTACGCATCTCCAGCATCGAGCGAACCCGCTCGTGCAGTTCTTCTTCGCTACCGAGGCCCATCTGCTTGATGAGCGTGTCAACGCTCGCCGGCTCGATGCGGTGCACCGACTGCACGGTCAGCTTGATCGTGATGGGCTTGTCCTTGATCTGCTCGTTCTCGTGGCCCGACGGGCCGGTCATCGACACCGTCACCACGTCGCCGGCCTTCTTGCCCGTGAGCTTCTTGCCCAGGTCCTCGACCACGATGCCCGCGACGTGGCCCTTGAACTCCTGCGCCTCGCCGTTGACCAGCACGTGGTCCTGCGGGATCTGCTGCAGGACTTCCGCGCCCTCGCCCGCGTTTTCGCCAGCGAAGATCGAAACCTCCACACCCGCGTAGTCGCCGACCTCGATCGCCGCGTCCTGCAGCGTCGTCGGTCGGCCGGCCTGCTGGCTGAATCGCTCGATCTCATGCTTGACATCCGCGTCGGTCACCTGCTTGGTCGTCTTGGTCACTTCGATCGTGTCAAACGCCGGCAGCTCGACCTCCGGCGTCACCTCGACCTTGACCGTGAACGTCAGATCGCCCGACTCGGGCAACTCGATCTTATCCGCGCCCTGCACCTGCGGGTCGCTCAGCGGGTCGAGCTTGTGGTCTTCCATCGCCTTGGTGTAGCTCTCGCTGAGCAGCGCGTTCTTCACATCGTCACGCACCGCCGTCGAAAAGCGTTTCTCCAAAAGCCTCCGCGGCGCTCGGCCCTTGCGGAAGCCCGGGACCACCGCGTCGTCTTCGAGCGTGCCGTAGCCGGCTTCGATCTTCTTCTTGATCTGGTCCTGCGGGATCGTGATCGTCAGCGCCTTGCAGGCCGGGCCCGCGTCCTCGATCTTCACGTCAAACTTCAGGGCCTCTTCGCTCGCGGGGGTGTCGGTCGTCGCGGCGGCAGTTGATTCGTCAGCCATGGCCTGTGCCTCCTTAAGGCAAGGTTGCTGTGGGGCAGTTGGTTGGTATTCCGTGGGGAGGAAGATGTAGAGTTCCCGATCGACCCACGCCAGCCGCGGCGCCCACACGCCTGCGACGGTATCTCGATCGGGCCTGATAGTGTCCCTTACAGTTGCGGGCAGGTCAAATCAATCCGCGTCGCAACCCCCACGCCGCTGCCGGGTATCACATCCTGTATAAAGCCCGCCGCCGTCGCAATAGACCGTTCCATCACGCGTTGGACCGGCACGGGGGCCTCGGCTGTCTTACCGTCCGGTTCGGGTTTCAATTCAGGTACACACGCCATGCATCAATTATCCGAAACCCGATCGCCCGGCCTTAGGCCCCTGTTCTGTGTCCTCTTCTGCCTCCTGTTCAGCGCCCTGCCGATCACCGCTCAGGCCGACGCAACCGACACAACCGACTCCGCCGCAGACAAGCAGGAACAAGCCCGCATCGACCGGCTCTGGGGCCTGGAGTGGCGCCGCATCCTGCCCTTCTACGTCAAGCACGACGGCCGATACATCTACGTCCCCAACTACGACAAACGACTGCCCAGCAGCACCGGCCTGACCCCCGAGGCTTACCAGAAAGACACCGTCCTCGAACAGAAATACCCCGACAAGAACGGCAAGGAACTCACCCGCAAACTCGTCAAGCCCGCGACCGACACCCACGCCGCTGTCGCCCTCTTGCCCGATGTCGCTGTCGGCAACTACGGCTACATCCACTCCGGCCACATCACCAAGATCCTCGACGACAAGACCCTCGAACTCAAATCCGTATGGCTCCTGGATGATGACGCCATGCAGGACCAGATCCAGAAGCTCAAGGACGACGCCCGCGAAACGATGCAGAAAGAAATCGAAAGCGCCCTGCAGGACCGCGACGGCGTCAACTGGCGCGAAGGCGGCATCGCCTGGCGCAAACTCACCGCAGAAAACGAAGCCATCGACTGGGCCTTTGCCGATCGCTCCAAGGCCGCCCAGCGACAGAGCGGCAGATTGTTCGCAAGCTACACCTGGCGCGTCATCGGCTTTAAGACCGACAAGCTCACCAGCGACGCACGCTGGCCGGCCGGCAAAGCCGCGGAAGCGGGCCTGCAGCTGGTCATCGTCGACATCACCGGCAGCACCGTCACCGCGGTCCCCGTCGCCTCCATCGGCAAGGAACTCACCGTGCTCGACGCCATGGACCTCCTCGAAGACCGTGGCCTGACCCGCCAGCAGTTCGTCGAACTGGTCACCGAAATCAAACGCGAAGCCCGCGCCGACTACCTGCCCCAGGTCCTCGCCAAGATCGAAGGCATGAAGCCCAACAACGCCAACCCCGCCGATAAACCCGACCCGACCCCGACCAACGACGCCATCGAACTGGCCGAGTGAAGCCATCCCACAATCTCAAAGCGCCCCACCCGAAGCCGGTCCTGAGCATCAGCGAAGGTCCGGATGCAATCAGCTAAGAGCGATTAGCCTTTAGCAATCAGCAGTCAGCAGTCAGCAATCAAAACCTCGCCCGAAGCCCACGGCGTGCCCGCTTTGGGGCATGCCGTGGGGTCCGAACCCACAAAAATCGTAAAACCCACGCTTGGTATTGAAGCACACAACAGTAAAATACCCCCATGCCCGTGATGCTCCCATCACATCCCGCCCGCCACCCCGCCCGCCCCTTCGCCAGCGACACACAACCAACCCCCGATCAGCCCCAAGACATAACCGCCGCGTCACAACGCGGGGGCGAACCGCCAGCCAACCCGCACGCCAGCCCAACGCAAGCGACCTACCACCTGTTCCCGATCTTGTTCCCGCTCCTGAACGCCGCCGGCGCACCCCTCGAACGCTACCGCTACAGCCCCTACGGCCAGCGGAGCGTCATGAACCCCACCACCTTCGCCACCACCGGCAGCACCTCCGCCTACGCCCAGAATCGCGGCTTCCAGGGCCTCTTGCACGATCAAGAGACCGGCCTGATCGAAAACCGCGCCCGCATCCTCGACCCCCTCACCGGCCGATTCCTCCAACGCGACCCCCTCGGCTACCCCGATGGCATGAACGCGTATGCGGGGTACCACGTGATGTGGGGTGGGGTGGACCCAATGGGCGAGAAGATCCAAGAGAGAAAATCTGGCGATACCTGTTATTTGCACATATATAAGACAGTATATTTTTTCTGGTACCCATTTACAGGGGAAAAGTACGTTGCTACTGTGTCATATCCTTGTGATGATATTTGCGAAGAAGCGATTGCCAAGGAAATGGCAAGGAAAATTAATATTAGTGCTGACTTGGGTACTTTAGTAGATGTGCTAGGTGATGCCGCAACTGCGTCAGAAATTGGCATTCGACTTGCCAATGAACCCTTAGATTTAATTCTTACATCAGGAGAGTTCTTAGATGACCCCAGTTTAATGTCAGCAATGACGTTACTGCCAGGTGTTCCAGGGGGAGCTAGAAAAATTGTAGCCAAAAACGGTACTGAGATTACTGGCTACACAAAACATGGAGTGAATAGAGCAATCGGAGATGGCGCAAGTCGTGCGGGAACAAAGCCCGAAGCCATCGTTGATGCATTGAAAAACCCAAAGCGAATCAAAGAGGGCACAGATCCGAAGACTGGTAAGCCATATCAAGTATTTGAGGGTGAAAAAGCAAGGGTTGTTGTTAATCCGGATACTGGACAAATAGTATCGGTCAATCCGACTTCAGGAGAAGGTGTGCGATGAATGATAGCAGATACACTGTAACAGTTAAATTAACTTCGCAAGAGTTGGACTATATACGTAGTATTATTCCTGACGAGTTGATGAGTATTTTGAATCTCTGCTTGTGCTCAATGAATCATAATTCTTTCATGCTCTCGTTAAGTAAAAAAAATTCAGGACAGTTTAGATCTTTTTTTACCGAGGAACTGGCTAAACATGGTTTCAATGACAACTATCTACCAAATAGCGAAGGATACATGCTAGAATCTCTTATAGATCGCTTTTTTTGTCCTAGGTTATAGAGGGAACCAAATGGTGTGGGGCAGAAAAGAAACTATGAAAGCCGGGTCTCCCGGCGGGCGTCTGACGGGATCACAATGTGTCCCAGGCAACGCTCGTTGCGAAGATCACCTCTTACCCAAGGAGACCCGACATGCACGATTCTACTCTCACCCCCGGA
>JBGSTE010000416.1:0-2741 GCA_041736655.1 Phycisphaeraceae bacterium
GTGCCACCCTCGGCGACGCAGCGCCATCCGCAGGGTGATGCCCAGCGGCAGATACAGCAGCGCGTTGACCGCCAGATCGCTGATTGCAAACGACACGCCCAGCGCGGATCGGCCTTGTGTTGCCTGCACCCATTGCGGAGCGGTGGCTGTTGCCCACAGCGCCTGCACGAAGCCGCCGTGACGCTGCATCGCTGCGAGCCAAGCAAAATCAAAGGGGATCAGCGAGCCATAGACGATGACCACGGCAGCGACCGCTGCAAGGACGCCGGGCCGAACCCACAGCGGCAGCGCGGCTTGGCCGGTCGCTTGCTGCGTCGTGTTCCGCGTCATGTCGTGTTGTGTCTGCGTGGGATGGGTCAAGGTCGGCCCCAACGTCGTTAGACCACCAGACTATCACGGCCACCCGCCGCGTCGGCCTTGGGTTGTACACCGCCTCAGGCTGCGGACGATCGGCCTTTGCGCTTCTTGTCGTCGGCCTGCGTGGCTTCAACTTTGAAATAGTCAAAGAGCATCCCGTGCAGCACCGCCGACTCGACCAGTTGCTCGCGCGCCGACGCCTGCTCGGCTAGCGTACGCGACAACTGCTCGGCCCGGTCGGGGGATATCTCACCTTCGAGGTATTCCCAGATCAGCGTCGTCGTGTCCTCTCGGCGGGGTTTCTCAGGCAGCATCGGATCACTCCAAAGAACAGGCCGACCGCGCTGCGGCCGGGCACACTATGCGTCTGCATCGACGTGATCCGTGATCCGCTTTGGCCCCGGTGGTTGAATAAGCCCAATTGACGATGATTCAGTCTATGCCGCAGTACGCGTCCGGATAAGTCAAGCCTCAGGCGACTACTGATGCCATCATGAAAGCCATCCGGACCTTCGCTGGCGCTCAGGACCGGCTTCTATTTATAAAAGAGTGTGAGGAGAAATGTGGGAGGGCGAGGCTCCTGCCGAGCCGCAAGTCGCAGAAAATTCTCGGCTCGGCAGGAGCCTCGCCCTCCCGAGAAGCTTGATTCACACTTTCGATTCTCCTGCTTTACTGCGGCTCTGGCGTCTTGAAGAACTCGATCAGATCGCTGCGCAGTTTCTTGAGCGACTCGGCGTGGGTGAAGACCATGTGGCCCGACTCGTAGTAGCCGTACGTCACGCGCTTGCGGGCGTCGGGGTGGGTGATGCTGTGGTCGATCGTGTAGCGCGCGGCGTAGAACGGCGTGGCCAGGTCGTAGTACCCGGCGGCGATGTACACGCGCAGCTTGGGGTTCTCGGCCAGGGCCTGACGCAGGTCGCCGGCCACGTTGAGGTAGCTGGCGTTGGCACGGTCGAAGTTCCAGCGCAGTCCCACGAGGATGCCGTAGTTCTTCTGCGTCTTGTATCCCAGTTCGCTACGGACATAGTCGTTGAAGGTCGCGGTAAATCCGCCGGCCACGCGGTAGTAGCTCGGGTCGCTGGTTCCGCTGCGTTCGCTGGTTTTATCCAGGTCCGGGCCGACGATGCGTCCGTCAAACCGCCCGATGACCTGCTGCTTATCCTGGAGCAGGCTGTCGGAAAATCGCCACTGCGGGATACGCAGGTCGGACTTGAGGATCAGGTCACTGGGCAGGCCGGTGTATCGCGCGAGGTCGGAGGCGACTTCGGCGCGTTGATCGTCGCTGATGGAAGCGCCCTTCATCAGCGCCGGGCCGTAGACCTCGCGTGACCAGGCCTCGACTTCATCGAGTAGTTCGGGCAACTTGCGTTGGTTCAGGTCGACGCCGAGCTTGCCGTGGTAGTGCGCCAGCGCGGTGTAGGTCGGCAGGTAGAGCAGGTAAGGCAGGTCGTTGCCTTCGTCGAACTGGATGGTCTGGAAGCTCAGGACTGCGGAGACCAGGACGATGCCGTTGAGATCCATGCCGCGTGACTGGAGGTGGCTGGCGATGCCGGCGGCGCGTGTGGTGCCGTAGGACTCGCCGGCGAGGTACTTGGGGCTCAGCCAGCGGTTGTTGGTGGTGACCCAGAGGCGGATGAACTCGGCGACGGACTGGATATCGCCGGTGACGCTGTGGTACTCGTTGGCGTTGGTGCCTTCTTCGGCGCGGGAGAAACCGGTGGAGACCGGGTCGATGAAGACAAGGTCGGTGGTGTCGAGCAGGCTCATGGCGTTGTCGGTCAGGGAGTAAGGCGGGCCGACGGCGTGGCCGGTGTCGTCCATCTTGACGCGGCGCGGGCCGAAGCAGCCCATGTGCAGCCAGACGCTCGATGAGCCGGGCCCGCCGTTGAAGCAGAACATGACGGGGCGCGTGTTGACCGCGTTATCGTCGCCGGCCTGGGGCTTGACCGTGTAGGCGATGAAGAAGATGCTGGCCTTGGGCTTGTCGTTGTCGTCCTTGAGCTGGATCGTGCCGGCGGTGGAGGTGTAATCGATCGCCTTGCCGGCGATGGTGACCTGGTGCTCGGTGACCGACCAGTCGTTGGCGTCCGCTTTTTCGTCGGCCTTCTTGGCGGGCTCTTGCTTCTGCGTATCGGGTGTGGCTGCCTGGGCAGGGGGTGTGCTCTGGTCTTGCGCGTAGAGCGGGCTTGCAACAACCAACGTCACGAGCAGGCGGAGGATCCAAGCGTTTCGATTCATGGTTGCGTTACCTTGTGTGCGGTTCTAAATGATGTTGTAGCAACTAGAGCTGACCTAGAAGCCGGTCCTGAGCGCCCGCGAAGGTCCGGGTCGATCGAGTTGTCTTACATGACTTGTTACGGACCATCGCTGACGCTCAGGACCGG
>JBGSTE010000115.1:0-6634 GCA_041736655.1 Phycisphaeraceae bacterium
GATGGGCGTTGAGCTCCGTATCGCGCGGGGCGGTAACTTTGAACTAAGCGATCAGGTCTGTGGCGTACTCGTGCAGTACCCCAACACGTGGGGGCAGATCAAGGACTACGACGCGCTCACCGCGCAGGTGCATGCGGCCGGGGCGCTGCTGGTGGTCGCGACGGACCTCATGGCTCTGACGCTGATCAAGGCCCCGGGCGAGTTCAACGGCGGGGGCGCCAGCGGCGCAGACATCGCCATCGGCTCGTCACAGCGTTTGGGCGTGCCCATGGGCTTCGGCGGGCCTCACGCCGCGTTCATCGCCACCCAGCAGCAGCACGCCCGCAAGATGCCCGGCCGAATCATCGGCGTCAGCAAGGACGCGCACGGCAACACCGCCTTCCGCATGGCCCTGCAAACCCGCGAGCAGCACATCCGCCGCGACAAGGCCACGAGCAACATCTGCACCGCGCAGGTCCTGCTGGCCATCATCGCCGGCTTTTATGCCGTCTATCACGGGCCCAAGGGGCTCAAGTCCATCGCCACCCGCATCCACGCCGCAACCCGCGCGCTCGTCAACGGCCTGGACTCGCTGGGGCGAAACGTCAAGACCGATCAGTTCTTCGACACCATCGTCGTCGAAGTCTCCGATGCCGAGGCCATCCACGCCCTGGCTGCGAAGTTCGAGATCAACCTCCGCCGCATCGGCCCGACGCACGTGGGTGTCTCGCTGGACGAAACGACCACGCGCGAAGACCTGCGTGCCTTGCTCACCATCTTCAACCGTGGCCAGGCGCCCGAGCACCTGGACCTGGACGAACTCGTTGGCGAAGACCCGCTTGGCGACCTTGGCAGCTTCGCGCGCACCAGCGACTACCTCACGCACCCGGTCTTTAACCGCTACCACAGCGAGAGCGAACTGCTGCGTTATGCGGTGCGCCTGTGCAGCAAGGACATCTCGCTGGCTGATTCGATGATCCCGCTGGGCTCGTGCACGATGAAGCTCAACTCGGCAAGCGAGATGATCCCGATCACCTGGCCGGAGTTCGCCAACCTGCACCCCTTCGTCCCCGCCGACCAGTCGCTGGGCTATCGGCTGATGTTCATGGAACTCGAAAACTGGCTCTGCGAGATCACGGGTTTTGCCGCCTGCTCGCTGCAACCCAATGCGGGCAGCCAGGGCGAGTACGCGGGCCTGCTCTTAATCCGCAAGTATCACGAAGCGCAGGCAGCCGTCAGCCATCAGCCTTTAGCGGATAGCCACAAGCAATCATCCAGCATCAATCATCAATCATCAATCAGAGACATCTGCCTCATCCCCGTCAGCGCGCACGGCACCAACCCCGCTTCGGCCGTCATCGCCGGGATGAAGGTCGTGCCCGTCAACTGCAAGCCCAACGGCGACATCGACATCGACCACCTGCGACAGCAGGCCGCCGCGCACAAGGACAAGCTCTCGTGCCTGATGGTCACGTACCCCTCCACGCACGGCGTGTTCGAGGAATCGATCCGCGAAATCTGCAACATCGTCCACGACCACGGCGGACTGGTCTATATGGACGGCGCTAACATGAACGCGCAGGTCGGGCTGACTTCGCCTGGCCTCATCGGGGCCGACGTCTGCCACCTGAATCTGCACAAGACCTTCTGCATCCCCCACGGCGGCGGCGGCCCGGGCATGGGCCCGATCTGCTGCACCGAGGCGCTCGCGCCTTACCTGCCCAGCCACCCGATGGACCCCAGCTGCGGCGGACGCGACCCGCTGGGCACCATCAGCGCCGCGCCCTACGGCAGCGCCGCCATCCTGCCCATCTCGTGGATGTACATCGCCATGATGGGCGGCCAGGGACTGACCGACGCGACCAAGGCCGCCATCGTCAACGCCAACTACATGGCCGCGCGACTCAAGGAACACTACGACGTGCTCTACACCGGTAAGCACGGCACCTGCGCCCACGAGTTCATCCTCGATGTCCGTAAGACCCAGGACGCCGGTGTTGCCATCGACGACTTCGCCAAACGCCTCATGGACTTCGGCTTCCACGCGCCGACGATGTCCTGGCCCGTCGGCGGGACGCTCATGTTCGAGCCCACCGAGAGCGAGTCGAAGGAAGGGCGCGACCGCTTCGGCGACGCGATGATCCAGATCCGCCACGAGATCGCCCGCATCGAAAAAGGCGATTGGCCGGCCGAGGACAACCCGCTGCACAACGCCCCGCACACCGCCAAGAGCCTGCTGGCGACACAGTGGAACCACCCGTACACGCGAGAAGAAGCGGCGTATGCGCTGCCCTACCTGCGTGAGCACAAGTACTGGCCCCAGGTCGGCCGGATCGACAACGCCCACGGCGACCGCAACCTGATCTGTACGTGCCCGCCGATGACGGATTACTGTGAGGTTTGAGGCGGGCTTGGGGTATCATACTGGTATGGACCATATCAATATCCCTATTCCCGACGGTATGGACGATCAGCAGAAGGCTGAGCTGATCCGCTGGCTTCGCTACCAGGTTGAGCTTGCAACAGCAGGCCCACAGCCGGGAGAAAGCGATCCTGCTTGGCGTGCCGAGGCAGTGAAACGGGTCCGCCGTGGTTTGGAAGATGTGAAAGCGGGACGCGTGATAACTTCGGCAGAAGCCCGCCGTCGCCTGGATGAAAAACTCGGTATCAGTCGGGCAGGATGATTTACCTCGTCGTCTACACCGAACGGTTCCACGAACGTGTCGATGATCACGTCAATTATCTGCTTGCTGAGCACGTCAGCGTCGAAACAATCACCTCTTGGTACGACGGGCTTTATGCCCTGATCGACGGCCTAGATGAAATACCGAAGCGATTCCCGGTTGACGAGCATGTCAGCAATGAGACCGGCAAGCTCACCCGGAAACTTAACTACGGTCAGTATCTCGTTTTCTACGCGGTCGATGATGAAGCGCAAACTGTACAAGTCATCGAGTTCATGCATGGGGCGAGGCGAAAGTGAAGTGCAACGCCCACGGCGACCGCAACCTGATCTGTACGTGCCCGCCGATGACAGATTATTGCGAAGTTTGAGGCTAGTTCGCCCCGATTTTTCGTCATTGAGAAACCTTGTCGAGGTATGGTGTGCATCTATCAGGACCTTGCACCACACGAACACCCGCAGACGAGGAATTCAACGATGACCGACCGCGATATCGATAAGACTTATACCCACGCCGAATTCGTCGATAAGCTCCGACGCCTGGCCGACTGCATCGAGTCCGGCGAGAACTTCGAGATACAGATCGCCGGGCAGCGCATCTATGTCCCCGACCGCGCAGCATTCAGCATCGAGCACGAACGCGAAGGCGGCGACCACGAGATCGAGTTTCAGATCAAGTGGTCTGACGAGTAGGGTTTTACTTCAACGTTTGCAGATCCTTCTCCAGCATATCGCGACACGCTGCGTGGCAACAGTAATCCACCGGCAAGGAATATACTGTTGTCATGAGCACGCTCCACCAATGCCCCAACTGCCCGTGTGACTACGCTTATCAGGACCAGGCCCAGTTCGTCTGCCCCGAGTGTGGCCACGAATGGTCTGCCGAAGCGTCGGCGATCGCCGACGACAACGACCCGGATCGCCTGATCGTCAAAGACGCCAACGGCACCGAACTGGCCGACGGCGATACCGTGACGATTATCAAAGACCTCAAGGTCAAGGGCGCATCGTCAGTCATCAAGGTCGGCACGAAGATCAAGAACATCCGCCTGACCAGAGGCGACCACAACCTCGACTGCAAAGTGCCGGGCATCGGCGCGATGGGCCTCAAGTCCGAGTTCGTCCGCAAGGTGTAAACCGCAAGGGTTTAATGCTGTCGCGCGGGCGCTCGTCAGGTTGCGTTCAAGCTGGTTGATCAAACAAAACGAAGCCCACGCCGTCACGGCGTGGGCTTCGCTGTTGATGCCTACTTCACGCTTTCGAGATACTTCGCGAGCAGGTCCCGCGCCGCGGCCAGGTCGTCGCCGTGGATCATCTCGGTGATCGTGTGGACGTATCGGCCCGGCACGCCGAGGGTGATGGCCTTGCAGCCTGCGCCGGCCCGCTGGATGCCGCCGGTGTCCGTGCCGCCGCGGGCCATGATCGCGCGCTGGGCCTTGATCTTGTGCTTCTTGGCCAGCGCGTCGAACTCTTCAACCAGCTCGTAGTCGCAGATGACTGAGCTATCCATCACGACGATGGCCGCGCCTTCGCCGAGCTTGGTGACCATGTCCGGGCCGGGGATGCCCGGCGTGTCGCACGCGAGGGTGATATCGATGCCGATGCCCACGTCCGGCTGGATGCCGTTGGCCGCGGCCGTCGCACCGCGCAGGCCGACTTCTTCCTGCACGGTGAAGACGCAGTGCACTTCGCAGTCGTGGTTCTTGAGCTTGCGGACCGCTTCGATGCAGACCCACGGGGCGATGCGGTTGTCCATCGCCTGGCTGACCAGATGGTTGCCGACCTTGTAGAACGGCGCGTTGATGACGACCATGTCGCCGCTCTTGACGAGCTTGTCGACCTGTTCCTTAGGCAGGCCCAGGTCGATGATGAAGTCGCGGACCTGCGGGATCTTCTTGCGTTCCTCATCGGTGGAGATGTGGATGGGCTTGCCGACCGGGTTCATGATGCCGGTGATGTCTTTTTTCGGGTCGGTGGGGTCCGGGCAGATGGTCACCGCGCGGGCGTACAGGTTCTTGGGGTCAAAGCCGCCGACGGGGTTGATGTAGACGTAGCCCTTGTCGTCGATGTACGAGACGAGGAAGCCGATCTGGTCGATGTGGGCCGCGAGCATGACCTTCTTGGGGCTCTTGCTGGGCTTACCGGTCTTGGGGGCCGGCTTCTTGACGGCGATGATCGAGCCCATCGCGTCGACCGTGACCGTATCAAACAGGCCCTTGATCTCATCGAGGATGAGCTTGCGGATGCGGTGTTCACGGCCGGGGACGCCTGCGGTCAGGCACAGTTTTTCGAGGAGTTTGATGTTCATGGGCGGGGATTGTACCGCAAGATATTTCGTTTGGCCGCCAAGAACGCCAAGGGACGCCAAGTAAGACCGAGTTGCTTAGAGCACCTTTTCATTTTGTTAAAGGCTCCTATTGTCTTGTAGCTCAACTTGGCGACCTTGGCGCTCTTGGCGGCCAACGGATCGACCAAGCTATGATTCCACCCATGGCCAGCAACAACGCCCAGCTCGCGATGATCTTTCAGCAGATGGCCGACGTCAATCAGGTCCTCGCCGGCAACAAGTTCAAGACCATCGCGCTGGAAAAAGGCGCCCGCGTCCTCAAGGACCTGGTCAAGGATGTCGCCGACGTCGAGCCCCAAGACCTGTTGCAGGTGGACGGCATCGGCAAGGGCATCGCGCAGAAGATCGAGGAGTTCCTCAAGACCGGAACGGTCGCTGAGCACCAGGAGATGATCGCCGAGGTGCCCGCCGGCGTGCTGGCGCTACTCGATGTGCCGGGCCTTGGGCCCAAGGGTGTCGCCCAGCTCTGGCGCGACGGCGGAGTTGAATCGATCGAACAACTGAAGAAAAAAATCGCCGACGGCTCGCTCGAAGAACTCAAGGGCTTTGGCAAAAAGAAGCTGGAGAAGCTCGCACACGCGATCGCCTTTGCCGAGAAGGCCGGGCAGCGCGTCAACATCGGCTACGCCCTGCCGCTGGCGCTGGCGATCATCGAAGAACTCAAGAAACTTCCGGGGGTTGAGGCGATCGACTACGCCGGCTCGCTGCGACGCGGGCAGGAAACCATCGGCGATATCGACCTGCTCGTGGGTGCTAAGCCGCAAGCGGCCCCCGGAATGATGAATGCGTTTGTGGGCTTGCCGATGGTTGACGAGGTGCTCGGGCACGGCGAGACCAAGTCCTCGATCCGCTCAACCGACGCGTTCCGCAACATCCAGGTCGACCTGCGCGTCGTTGATCCGAGCCAGTACGGCGCGGCCCTGCTCTACTTCACCGGCAGCAAGGAGCACAACGTCAAGCTGCGCGAGCGGGCACTCTCGATGGGCTATACGCTCAACGAGTACGCGCTGGCGGACAAGCAAGACAAGACCAAACAGGTCGCGACGAAGAGCGAAGCGGAGATTTACAAGAAGCTCAAGCTCGCGTGGATCCCGCCGGAGCTGCGCGAGGACCGGGGCGAGATTTCCCTTGCAGAACAAGGGAAGTTGCCCGTGCTGATCGAGTTAAAGGATGTCGTGGCCGACCTGCACTCGCACACGACCGCCAGCGACGGCCGATGGACGATTGAGGAGAACGCCCGGGGCATGGCCGCGCGCGGGCATCACACCGTCGCCATCACCGACCACAGCAAGAGCCAGTTCCAGGCCAACGGCTTGTCCAACGAGCGCTTAGTGCAACACATCGAGGCGGTGCGAGCGGTCGCGAAGAAACTCAAGGGCACGATCACGGTGCTGGCCGGCAGTGAGGTCGACATCCTTGCCGACGGATCGCTTGATTATCCCGACGATTTGCTGGCGGAGCTGGATGTGGTGGTCGCTTCGCCACACGCCGCGCTGAGCCAGACGCCGGAGGTGGCAACCCGACGGCTCCTCAAAGCGATCGAGAACCCGTACGTCACGATGATCGGCCACCCGACCGGCCGACTGGTTGCAAGGCGCGAAGGCCTGAGCCCGGACATCGAAGCG
>JBGSTE010000147.1:0-2416 GCA_041736655.1 Phycisphaeraceae bacterium
CCCGCCGAGCCGGGAATTTTCTGTGATTTGCGGCTCGGCGGGAGCCTCGCCCTCCCCCATTCTTGTATTTGCTCACACCAAAGTAGGCCCGATATCCGGTCGATAGGGGTTGCGGAGGGCTGTTCCGTGGCCGAGCGATACCAGTTCAAGGAAGTCCGCAAGGGCGAGCGTGAGGCGATCCTTGCCTTCGCCGCTGAGCACGGCTGCGCCATCAAGCCCATCGCGCTGATGCATTCGCTGAGCCTGACGATGCAGGCTCAGGGCGAAGTGATCGCCGCAGCCCTGAGCACCCGTCGGCAGCCGGGGCAGATCGTCATCGAGATCGTCGTCGGCAAAGAACCGCTGGATCAGAGCCTGCTCACCGAGCTGGCCGACCGCTGTCTGCGGAAGGTGCAGGCGTTGAACGTCGCGTCGGTTCGCCTGCACAGCCCGAGCCCTGCGCCGACCGAAACGATCTGGACGCAGACGAACTGGCTGGACCACATCGAGCAGACCGCCCCGCCCGAAATCGCTACAAACGAAGACGAATCCGCACAGGCGGCATAATCGTTACCGCCCCGCAGGCGATGTGTAGCGACGCCCATCGCCGCGTTGTTGCGTGGACGCAACAAACCGATAACGCAGGGGGCTGCCCGCTGGGATCAAAGGGCGAACAAGGCAAGACGCACGTGACTGAATCTGGCCGCATTTTGATTGTTGAGCGTGATGCGGTCGCGTCGGCGGCGCTGGCGCAGGTGCTGAGCCGGCATGGCTTCAATTGCGAAGAGGCGGCGTCGGCTGAGCAAGCGCTGGCGCTCCTCGCGCAGGCCGAGGCTGCGTGCGGTGTGTCGGCGACAGGCGTGGTGATCGTCGAGCAGGACCTGGGCACTGCAGGCGGCGGGCTGTTGTTCATTCGGCAGCTCAAGGAATCGCGGCCGAGCGCTGTGCCGATCGTGCTCAGCGCGTTCCGCAAGGTCGAGTCGGCGGTGCAGGCGATGCGCCATGGCGCGGCCGACTACCTGCTCAAGCCGTTGATCGAAGCGGAACTGGTCGAGGCGGTCGATCGCGCGATGCAGCGGCACCTGCTGCTGGTGGATCACGCCCAGACTGAGATTCCCGCGGTGCAAACGCAGGCCGAGCCAGCACGCGCGTTTGATGAGGCACCGCCCACACCGACCGGCGATGGCGAGGATAACAACAACGCATGGTCGCCGATGACGCTCGCGCTGGCGATGCAGGGCCCGGAAAAACGGATCCTGCTGTCGGCCCTGAACGCCAACGGCTGGAACCGCGGGCAAACCGCCAAGCAACTGGACATCAACCGCACGACGCTCTACAAGAAAATCCGCCAGTACCGGCTCGATGAGCCGGCATAAAACCTCGTCCTGAGATAATGTCAAGAGCAAGTCGATTCGGTAACCACAGATACACACGGATACACACGGATTGATCTGTGTTGATCCGTGTGCATCTGTGGTTAATCTTGTGTTGACTTGGCTTGGCGCCCCTGCGTGAGTTAATTTGCTTGTCTTCGAGCCATCGCTATGCGAGAATAGAGACATGCACGAAGAAGACGACTCTGTAGTGACCCTGGCGTTTTTCCCGAGTGAAATCGAGGCGACCACCATCGCCGCGGAACTTAAGCGTGAGGGCATCCAGGCGGAAGCCGCCGGCACACTGACCGCCGAGTTCCGGGCCGAGGCCCCGGGCCGGGTAAAGGTGCTGGTCCACGCCCGCGACCTGGAGCGCGCCAAGGAACTGCTCGAGGACTACATCCAGTCGCGTGAAACGATCGACTGGTCGCAGGTGGACCTGGGCGAATCGGAAGACGCGGACGCAAGTTGATGCGGGACATGAGTAGCGGGTGCTAAGCCGCGAGCGGCTTTTTCGCGCTATGATTGAACAACAGGGCGAAGGGTATCGCGTTGCTTGGCATGATGACCGAACCCGGCTTTCTGATCACGCTGATCCCGGTGGGGATCGTCGTGCTGGGATTCGTCACGTTCGAAATCGCAATGGCGATCACGATCTCGACCCTGCCGCGCAGCCGGTTCCGGCAGAAGTGGACCACCGCTGAGCAGCGCCGGGTCCTGCGGGTGTTCTGCCTGGTCTTCAGCGTTTGGCCGATTGTGGCGGCGATAATCCTTTCGCACGTTTACCTGCCGATTATTTACGCGATCGGTGCTGATGCGCTGCTGCTGGTCCTGGTCGTGCTGGCGGTCCGCTGGATGGTGCACGGGGCCCGCGAGCGCCGGCTCATCGCCGCCGGCCACTGCGAGAACTGCTTCTACGACCTGCGCGCCAGCCGAGAAAGCGAGCACTGCCCCGAGTGCGGGACAACGCTGCATGACCACCCGACGCGACTCGCGCTGCGCCGGTAGGACGTAGGCCGGGCTTTCTTTCAACTTGCATCATGTCTGCCGTGGGTGCCACTGAC
>JBGSTE010000186.1:0-2543 GCA_041736655.1 Phycisphaeraceae bacterium
ATCGGGCTTCGGCAGGTGTTACCCGTACACACGAACAGGACGGAGTACTCGATCATGCCGATAGTTTAGCGCAATCCGGGGCGTTTAGCGACTTAACAACGGCTGGCTAAAAGGTTGAGAAAACACCGGCTGTTTACTTGACCTTCCACGTCACGTCCTTACGCAGGGCGAAGACATGCAGGTGTGGCCGAAGGTCACGCGTCATGCCGGGCTTGTAAATGAAGTTGACAGTCAGGGACTTGTCCGGGGCTTCTTCCACCTCGGTCGTCAGCTTGTCCTGGCCCGAGCCTTTCCATGCGAAAATCAGGACGATCTGCTTGTCCCAGTTGACCACCTTGTTCAGGGCATCGAGCGCATCGCCCGTGAAATATTTTTTAGCGTCTTCTGCCGAGGCAAGCTCGATGGGTTTCTGACGCGTCGCGTCGTCGAAGACCGACTGCTCGGGCTTCGCGTCCAGTTGGGTCACCGCGGGCAGCTCGCCGGGCTCGGGTGCCTGGCCCAAGAGCAACGCGGGCATCAGCATCAGAACAAGCAGGTAGGCGGTCATGAATCGAGCGGTCATCACAAAGCTCCATCAAGTTAGGTGCTACAGCGTAAGCTACGACAGCTCACGCAACCTTTAGACGCATACAGAATCAAAAAGTTCCACAGCCACATATCAAACAGTTTCCGTACATCGGACATCGGACATCACACCTCGCACATCGCACAACGCCTCAGTCCGTCTTCGGCTCCACCTGCGTCACACAGGCCCGCAGGTACGCCGGGAGGTAGCGGTCGCAGAACAGTTGCAGCCCGCGTTCGGTCAGCTCGGTGTTCGTGCCCCAGATCCCTACGCGCAGGTGCGTGAAGTCCGGGTCGATCATGATCGTCACCCGCGGCTCGCCCCCGGAAGGTTCCGGCAATCGGCCCTGTTCCTCGGCTGATTGGGTGACGTTGATCTCCGCCAGCTTGTTAACGCTCGGCCCACCGAGGCAGATCGTCGGCCTCCGCTGAAGCTCCGCGTGGTTCAGGTACCACAGGTCGCAGCACACGATCGGCGTCAAGGGCACACCCAACTGCGACGCGTGCATGTCCCGCCAGTGCTCGATCCGCGTCCGCAGCCCATACGCCAGCGGACGATCGCACTCCTCGGCCCGCAGGTGCGAACCAACGACGATCAACACGGCATTACACGCATCAACATCCGGGCCCATGGCATTATGCTAACAGTCTTCAAGGACAAGGACCGGTAGAACTCGTTACTTCTGGAGCAACTCGATCACTTTGGGCCAATACATCTTCTTAGCCAAGTCCACCGCGGTTTCGCCGAATGGATTTGTCAAAGATCGATCCGCTCCGTGTTTAAGCAGTACATCAACCGGCGTCGCATTGCCGGCCAGCGCTTCACGCTGGAGCAGTGTCCAACCGTTTTCATCTGGTTCGTTGGCCAAGTCAGGATGATCTCTCATCATCTCGACCATCTTCGACTTCATGTTGATCGACATCGGGTGCTCCGCTGCGGATAGTTTGATCACATCGGTCACAGGCCGGGTGTCATCCGTAGAGATCGTTCCGTCCTCCTTCCGGATCGGGCGAGGCGCTAGCCGCACCTCGCTTGGGTCTCCGAAATCCATTCCCCAGGCTGAGTCATGGGCAGCCCGTTCTTCGGGACGCATCCTGGAACGGATGACCTGCACGGTATAGCCGCCGTAGACCTTGCCGTTCATCCCGTACATCCAGTCGATCAGTTCTTCAAGCGGGATCGTCACAGGGCTGCCTTCGCGCAATCCCTTCACCCAGTTCGGTTGATTTAGAAGCTTACCGCTGATCTCTCGACCATCAAAACGCAGATCACTGATCCACATCACTTCCGAGTCGGGTGCCTTGCTGAATATCCGCTTTTTTACGGGGAAACGGACTTTAACAGCGTACATATCCAACCCAGGGATGATCCGGCGGTGCTCCCATGACAGTTCGCGCCATAAGAACTTAAAAGTAAGTCGCGCCTCGATCGAAGCGGCAATCATATTCGGGTCCGACCCGTCACCCATAAATGTCTGTGATGATGCCATCTGAAGTCCTTTACATGTCTGTCACCCCATCACCACCGCCAGCATGCCTTTCTGGGCGTGCAGGCGGTTGTGGGATTGTTGGAAGACGCGGGACTGCGGGCCGTCCATGACGGCGTCGGTGATCTCGACGCCGCGGTAGGCGGGCAGGCAGTGCAACACGATCGCGTGGTCGGGGGCCTGGGCCAGCAGTTTTTCGTTGATCTGGAAGTCTTTGAAGATCTCCAGCCGATGGGCTTTTTCTTCTTCCTGGCCCATCGAGACGAACGTGTCGGCGTAGATCGCGTCGGCATAGCGCACGGCGGCGAAGGGGTCGTGACACATCGAAAAGTCCATGCCCGGGCAGGCGGCCATCACGCGGTCGGCGAAGGCCTGGTCCAGCGCATAATCCGGCGGGCTGGCGAGCGTGAAGGCCGCGCCGAGCTTGCCGCAGATCATCGCCAGTGAGCGTGCGACGTTGTTGCCGTCACCGACGAAGACGATGTGCTTGCC
>JBGSTE010000234.1:0-4971 GCA_041736655.1 Phycisphaeraceae bacterium
CAGCGCCCGGCCAAATCGCTCGTCATCCAGGAGCCCGATCGCAGTCAATCGCTCGATCACCGCGTCGATCACCGCCGACTCATGCCCCAGCGCCCGCAGCTTGTCACGCAGCATCCACCCGGTCAGGGCCCGGCGGTTGAGGCGATTCATCGCCGCACGCATCGCCTTGTCCACCGTCGAGCCCTGCTCAACCTGCGTGGACAACGCCTGCGTCCACGCCAGCCCGACCTTCAAACCCAGATCGGCGATCGAGCGGGTCGTCAACGTCGCCACCACCCTCGGCTTCTTTCGGCCGCCGACAAGCCCCACCCGCACCGTCGCGCGGTTCGCATCACGCTGCGTCGGCCGAATCTCGACGAGCGTTTCCTGAGTCGAACTATCACCAAACAGATCGGCCATTGCTGCATCCTATCGCGCCACCCTAAAATGCAGGCATGGATCCACTGACCACCCTCAATCGCCTGCAACAGCACCGCAACTGGGCTAACCACAAACTGCGCGATGCCGCCCGCTCGCTGAGCCCCGCACAGCTCAACCAGACCTTCGACATCGGCTTGGGCAGCGTGATGAAAACACTCACCCACCTCCACGGCGCAGAAGACGTCTGGCTCATCGCGCTCAAGGGCCAGCCCAACACCCCCTCGTCCTTCGACTACCACTACGACAGCTTCGCCAAGCTCGAGTCCGCGTGGGACCAGAGCGAACTGGGCTGGTCAACCTTCCTGCACCAACTGACCGCTGAAGACCTCGCTCGCCCGATCGACAAAGTCAACAAAGTCAGCGGCGAACGCTATACCACGCCCATGCACGACATCCTGCTGCACGTCTGCATGCACGCGCACTACCACAGCGCCCAGGCGGTCAACATGATGCGACACCTGGGCGTGCCCGGCAACAAGCTGCCGGACCTGATGCTGATCTCCATGAGCCGGCAGGAACCGGCGGGCTGAGTCAGATCGATTTGCTGGCAAGGGTTTGCTTCCGATTCATCGCGTTCCTATGCTAAAGACATTCGCCAGGGGTGCCGTGCGTTTCACGGCTGAGACAGTCCCTTGGAACCTGATCGACAAACCGGCCCTGACGCCGGTGAGTCGCGTAGGGAGGCGAACCCCTTCTTCGCGCATACCCATGCGCCGATCAGGAAGGGCGAGACCCTCCCTGCAACCAGCCGCAGCGGAAGGATCGCCCCGATGACAACGCCACACACCTCCGAGTACACCCTCCCGCCTGTCGGTGCCAACCCCGGCATCGAAGCGAACACCACCACCCCCGGCAGCTTCGCCAACACGCCGACGATCCTCCCGGGTGCTCGGGGCGCTAAGACGTTCAGCTCGCCCGACACGCCCGGCATGCCGCCGCTCTCACCCCGCACCGCGTGGGACTTTCTGCCAAAAGGCTGGAGCACGGCGGAAATGGCGGATGGCAGATGGCGGATGGCGGAAGGAAGTCCATTCCACATCTCAAATCCCACATCCCAAATCGAGTTCGAGCAAGCCGACGGTACGACACGTCGCGTTCAATACCCCAAAGACTTCACCCCTTCCACCCAGCTCGAATCCGCGCGCCTGGGAATCATCACGCCACAGATGAAACGCGTCGCCGAGCGCGAGCCGCACCTCACCGCCGAGCAGGTCCGCGATGAAGTCGCCGCCGGCCGAATGGTCATCCCCGCCAACAAGGTTGCGCTCTCGTATCAACTGGACCCCATGGCCATCGGCCGTGCGAGCAAGACCAAGATCAACGCCAACATGGGCGCAAGCCCCGTCTCCTCCGATACCGCCGAAGAAGTCGAAAAGCTCAAGTGGGCCGAACGCTGGCAGGCCGACACCGTGATGGACCTCTCCACCGGCGGCGACCTGGACGCGACACGCGATGCGATCGTCCGCAACGCCACCGTGCCCATCGGCACCGTGCCCATCTACTCCATGATCATCGGCCGAAAGATCGAAGACCTCTCCTACGACATCATCATGGACAGCGTGAAACACCAGGCTGCGCAAGGCGTGAGCTACTTCACCATCCACGCCGGCATCCTGCGGGAACACATCAAGCTCGCGAAAAACCGGCTCATCGGCCTGGTCTCGCGCGGCGGCTCACTACTCGCCAAGTGGATGATCCACCACGGCAAGCAAAACCCCTTCAACACCGCGTGGGAAGATATCTGCGCCGTCATGCGCGAGTACGACGTCACGTTCTCCATCGGCGACGGCTGCCGCCCCGGCGGCCTCGCGGACGCCACCGACGATCTCCAACTGGCCGAACTCGTCGAGATCGCTCGCCTGACCGAACGCGCCTGGCGCTGCGGCGTGCAGGTCATGGTCGAAGGCCCCGGCCACGTGCCGCTCGATCAGATCGAATACAACATGAAACTCCAGCGAACGCTCTGCCACGGCGCGCCGTTTTATGTCCTCGGCCCGCTCGTCACCGATGTCTTCCCCGGCTACGACCACATCACCAGCTGCATCGGCGCAACCAACGCCGCCTACCACGGCGCCTCGATGCTTTGCTACGTCACGCCCAAGGAACACCTGGGTTTGCCCAAGCGCGACGACGTCAAACAGGGCTGCGTGGCATACAAAATCGCCGCCCACGCCGCGGATATTGCGCTGGGCATTCCAGGCGTCCGCGACTGGGACGACCAGCTCACCAAGGCCCGCGCCGCGCTGAACTGGGAGAAACATTTTGAACTAAGCTTCGACCCCGACACCGCGCGGGCTTATCACGATGAAGACATGGATGTCGACACCGACTTCTGCGCGATGTGCGGCCACGACTGGTGCAGCGTGCGGATAAGTAAAGAGATTCAGGAGTGGGCCTCGGGCAAGGCCGAGGGCTTCGCAAGAAACGGCGACGGCAAGACCGTCAAGTCCGCCGCGCTGACGCCCGAACAACAGCGCATCCTCGAACAGCGAGGCGTCCTGAGCCCCGAAGAGATCCACAAGCTCGCAGCCAAGAAAAAGAAGAAAGTCGCCAGCGAAGTTGAGTCCGAAGACAAGGATGCACCAAGCTGCCACAGCGACTACGTCGACCCGGACGAGGCCGCGAAGCTGCGCGAGCAAGAAAAGCTGCAACTGGTCCAGCTCAACACGGCTGAGGCGCATGGGCTGAGTAAGCATGATTCGGTGATTTAGAATGCAAATTGAACTCCCGAAATCGGCTAAATTTTTTATGTAACACCCTGCATGCTCCTTTCATAGCATGCATGGTGTTACAAAATAATATATCTGGGATTAAAATTGGGAGCACCAGAACGACACGAGATACGACACACATAATCAATAATTATGGGATACGGGGCAGTACCTTCCGACCCCCTTGTTTTTATTTTCAAAGTCGCCATTATGCATGTGTGCAAGACACGAAAGGTTAGCCATGAGCAAGAAAACAACGAAGAAAAAGACAGAACTGAAAGAAGCAGTACAACTTCAGAAGAAGCCGATGATATCGAAGCTACCGCCAGAGGTAAAAACATGGGAGTCACTAACAAAAAAACACTTCCTCCAAGTTCCAAAAGTCGTTTTTCAGTTATGCAGATTCCAAAACCGTAAAGGAACAGTTTGGGTCGATTTTCAGGTCAGACATCTTGTCCTCTTACTCTCACTACAAGCACGTAAATATCAGGGCAAGGAAATTCGTGCCTACTGGGAGGAAATTGCACGTGACCTTGGAGTCAAGAAGGCAACAGTACGCAAATGGGCGTATGAATTAGAAAAAATGAAACTGCTTCGCATCAATCGTTATAGCAAGCATGACGGCGCTAGTCGGACGAGTCCCGGGAGGCGAAATGATCGAAACGGGTTTGACCTGCAACCATTCATCAATGAACTGGTTGAGGCGGAGAGAAAGAGGTCAGCGAAAAGTAAAAAGAATGAATCGACAAATGACGAGTGATTAAAAGCAGTGTACTTCTGTAGGGACGCAAGACGAGGTACCTAAGTCCTGCGATGTCTGCCTTCCAAAAGCGTGACGGGGTGGTGTCCAAAGCCGCTTCCCTACAGTTGCACCTGCCTTCATTGCCGTAAGTGTTAAGTATCCCGTAGGTCGGGGCGGGTGGCCGTGGTGGAGCCGGGTGCCACTCTGCGGCTCTCAGGCCGCTGTGTGCGAATCACCATAAGGTGCGCCAAGAACCGTTCGCACAAAGCGGCCTGAGAGCCGCGATGTGGCACCCCGCTTGATGTTGTTTTTTCGCTTACGCCTTCACCCCACCTGGGGCACTTCCTGTACACGTTCTAACGGTAATCCATCGATTTTGTCCCACCGGCCTTGACTTCGTCTACCGGCAATCCTATATTTGCTTAAGCGAATAAGATGGCCAAGCAGACAATCATCATCCCGGCCGACACCGTCTTCCGTGCGTTCTCTGACCGTACGCGGTTGCGGATCATGCACCTGCTGCTGGGGCGGGACGAGCTGTGCGTCTGCGATCTTGTCCGGGTGCTCGATGTGCCGCAGGCCAAGGTTTCGCGGCATCTGGCGTACCTCCGCCGTGCGGGGCTCGTCGCTGCCCGGCGGGACGGCCAGTGGATGTACTACCGCCTGCTCGGGGCGCGGGATACCTTCCATCAGAAACTCCTCGAGTGCCTGCAGTGCTGCTTTACCGAAGTCCCCGAACTCGCCGGCGACCGCAAACGGCTGTCGGGCAACAACGCCTGCGGCACCGGCTGCTGCTGAGGCCTCTATTTTTTCAACACATTTATTCGTTTAAGCGAATATAAAATCCACCCCTGCTACGAAAGGTAAGACCATGACGAACCCTCTCAACAACGCGACTTCGACGACGACCACCATCCGCGAGCAGTACGGCAAGACCGCACGGCTGGGTCTGGGCAGCAGCGATGCCGGCGTCCGCGCGGTGGCCGAGGCCTTTGGCTACTCGGCCCAGGAGCTGGCCGCGATCCCGGAGCAGGCGAACATGGGCCTGTCCTGCGGCAACCCGATCGCGCTGGCGAACCTGCGCCCGGGCGAGACGGT
>JBGSTE010000432.1:0-2025 GCA_041736655.1 Phycisphaeraceae bacterium
CACTGGAACCCGAAGATGGCCCCGTACATCTTCGGCAAGCGCAACAAGATCCACATCATCGATGTCAAGGAAACGATCAAGGGACTGCTGCTGGCACGCAAGTTCCTCACCAAGATCGTCTCCGAAGGCAAGGACGTGCTCTTCGTCGGCACCAAGCGCCAGGCACGCAGCATCATCGAGCAGCACGCCGGCGAAGCGGGCATGCCCTACGTCACCGAGCGCTGGCTCGGCGGCACACTCACCAACTACGCCACCATCCGCCAGCGCCTCAAGCGCCTCGAAGAACTCGAAGGCATCGAAGAGTCCGGCCAGATCAATAACTACTCCAAAAAGATGGAGTCGCAGATCCGCCGCGAGAAGGACAAGATCACCCGCAACCTCGGCGGCATCCGCGACATGACCAAGCTCCCGGGCGCGATGGTCATCATCGACGTCAAGCACGAAACCAACGCCGTCCGCGAAGCCCGCAAGCTCGGCATCCCGACCATCTGCCTGATCGACACCGACTCGGACCCCGAGTTCGCCGACATCCCGATCCCCGGCAACGACGACGCCATGCGCGCCATCGAGGTCATCGTCACCTCGCTCATGGCCGCGGTCAACGAGGGCAAGACCCAGCGCCGTGAAAAAGGCCAGGGCAAGGACGAAACCGCCGGTGAAGGCGACGCCAAGCCCCGCCGCCGCAGCAAGCGCGCCCAGTTCGCCGCCGAGTCAGGCCCCGATGCCGGTGCCGGCTCCCCCGAACCGGCCGCCACGACCCAAGCCCAGGGCTAAGCCCCACCGGGCCGTCGCAATCAATTGACACGCCTTTAACGAAGCGACGCGGCTTTGCCGCGATAACTCTGGAGATACACCCATGGCCATCAGCGCCAAAGACGTCAAAGCCCTCCGCGATGCCACCGGCCTGGGCATGTCCGACTGCAAGACCGCCCTCGAAGAGGCCAACGGCGACATGGACAAGGCCGCCGAGATCGCCCGCGCCAAGTTCGGCGCCAAGATGGCCACCCGCACCGACCGCGAGTCCACCGAAGGCCGCATCACCATCGCCGCCAACGCCGACCACAGCAAGGCCGCGCTGGTCCAGGTCAACACCGAGACCGACTTCACCGCCAAGAATGACGCCTTCATCGCGATGACCACCAAGGTCGCGCAGGTCGCCCTGACCCTGCCCGCCGGGCCGGTCGCCACCAACGACGCCATCGAAGCGGCCATGCAGGACGTCCGCCTGACCACCGGCGAGAACGTGCAGTTCGGCCACGGCATCGTCTACGACGCCGGCAAGCCCGGCTGCGTCGGCGGCTACGCCCACTTCACCGGCAAGGTCGGCGTCCTCATCCAGCTCGACACCACCGGCCCGACGCCCACCGACGAACTCATCAAGGACCTGTGCATGCACATCTCCGCGATCGTCCCCGAAGCCCTGGGCGTCAACGAAGATGAGATCCCCGCCGACATCATCGAAAAAGAAAAGCAGTTCGCCCTCCAGGAAGCCATCGACTCGGGCAAGCCCAAAGACATCGCCGAGAAGATGGTCGTCGGCAAGATGCGCAAGTACATGGACAGCGTCGTCCTCCTCCGCCAGCCCTTCATCAAGGACGACAAGAAACAGGTCCAGGACATCCTGCCCAAGGGCATCACCATCAAGAGCTTCAAGAAGCTCACCATCGGCTGACGCAACACGCAGCACATCAACACACCCTGAAAGCCCGGCAACCGCCGGGTTTTTTCTTGGGTTTAGACCACCCTGATTCATTTGCCTTCAGGGGGACAGGCATTCCTGCCTGTCGGTAGGGCCAAGGCAAAATTCAAATCATGATTCGGCTTCGCCGAACGACAGGCAGGAATGCCTGTCCCCCTGCGCAAACACTCCGTTCAATACATAAAAAAGTCCGGATGGATCGTGTTGACGACCCAGCCGGACTTAAGGAGGATTCAGAGATGAAAGCCAAGTGAACTTAGGCGCGTCGTCGGCGGGCGACCATCAGGCCGCCGAGTCCCAGCAGCGCGAGGCTGGTGGGCTCGGGC